>JBHHYW010000288.1:0-4308 GCA_046757745.1 Candidatus Scalindua sp. | reverse complement strand
GAAGCCTGGAAGATTGTGGCCTGCTAAAAGAAGTTAAGGACAGCCTTCATACATCTGCAATGGAACTCTCCGGCGGCCAGCAGCAGAGATTATGCATTGCCAGAGCCCTGGCTATTGAGCCAAAGGTAATCCTGATGGATGAACCATGCTCCGCTTTAGACCCTGCCAGCACTTTTAAGATCGAAGAATTAATGGTAAAATTGAAAGAGCGTTATACCGTCATCATAGTCACACACAATATGCAGCAGGCAGCGCGTGTCTCAGACACTACAGGCTTTCTCTATCTGGGAAAACTTATTGAATGCGGAAATACTAAAGAGTTATTCACAAAACCCAAAGAAAAACTGACTGAAGATTATATCAGCGGCAATTTCGGCTAAATTAGTGGAGGATATCCATAGCTTATGTAGCGGAAGGCTTTAGCCTTCCATTTATAATGTAGCAATCATAGGGAATGGAAACCTGAAGGTTTCCGCTACGGCTTAATTTAACGACATTGTAACCGTTTCGAATGAACAATCGGGTGGCATGGACAAACTTTGTTTGTCCGTGTTTTCAGTATTGCAGTGAATTGCACGGATAAACGAGTTTATCCATGTCACCCGTATATAGAATATGGAGGAAATAATATGCCGACAACAAGAAAAACTTTCAGAGAAAATATTAAAGCGCTCGAAAAAGATATGATGTGCGCAGGTGAAATGGTTAATGAAGCCATAAACCGTTCAGTTGAGGCATTAAGAGACCTTGATACGGTAAAGGCTGAAAAAATAGTTCAAGATGACATTCTTATAAACAGGAAACGTTGGGATATCGAAGAGCAATGTATTAACTTGCTTGCAACTCAACAACCTGTTGCAACAGACCTGCGCGAGTTAATAGCAGTACTGAGCATCAGTACTGACCTCGAACGTATGGGTGATCATGCCGAAGGGATCGCAAAGATCGCAATCATGCATAGAAACAAACCGCTTATAAAACCGCTGATAGATATTCCCAGGATGGCCGAAAAATCCTCTGACATGCTTACGAGGAGCCTTGAGGCATTTGTAAACAGAGATGAAAAAACCGCCAGGGCAATCAGCAATGAAGACGACGAAGTTGATGCGCTTTATGACCAGATATATCGAGAGCTCCTTACATTTATGATCGAAGACCCTAAAACAATTACAAGGGCTACTTATCTGCTATGGGCTGCTCACAACCTGGAAAGGATTGCTGACCGTGTGACAAATATCTGCGAACGCATAGTCTTTCTCGTTAAGGGAACAATGGAAGAAATTAAAGTATCAAAATATTAATCATCTCTTTGAAATTGTATTGATACTGCTTGACATCTGCAACGCTAATTATTATAATATTTTTTATAATAAACATATACGATCAAAAGAATCAAAATTGAAAGCAATCAAAAAAGCTTATAATAAGTTGAAAAAACAGAAAAAAGAAATGAAGGCGAAGATCAAGGAAGAGCAAGTAGTAACCATATACCAGGAAACACGTTCCAACCAGCACAACTGAAAACACCACGTATAAACCTGCACTCATCTTGCACAAACTCTAGTACGAAAAACATAAATGTAATGCGAAGGAATAGTTACCAATACCGCTCGGCATTAAAACTGTCTGTACTCAAGTTGCCATCATTGCAATAGCTTCAGAGAACGGTTAAGGGTTTCATTCTGAACAAATAATCTTGATTTCGATACCCTTCGGTCAAGAGGCGCCTCAGGATGACAAGTTCCAGCATCTTGTTACACACAAAAACTGTGTCGAGCGGTATTGGTAAATGCTTAGTGTAAATACCATTTACAATGTATGTTGAATTATCAAGGAAGGAGTCAATTAATACTATGATTACAGTAAATCATCTATTGAAAGATAAGCATGGCAAGACCTTGACAGTTACACCAGAGGACACTTTATTTAAAGCATTAAAGTTATGGCCGACAAAAATATTGGAGCCCTTGTTGTCGTCATAGGAGAAAAAGTTGTTGCGATTTTCACAGAACGCGATTTTGTGCGAAATGCCGTAGTCGATAAAAAGCTATCAATGGATCTGACGGCAAAGGAATTAATGTCAACTAAAGTGTGTTATGTACGTCCGGATCAAACTATAGAAGATTGTATGGTGTTGATGACAGAAAAGCGTACTCGCCATTTACCTGTGATAGAAGAGGAAAAACTGATTGGTATTGTAAGCATTGGAGACGTATTAAAGAACTTCATAACCGAAAAAGACTTTACCATTCACCAACTCGATAATTATATTTCAGGTGGATTTTAGGAAATGGATTAATAAAACCTTTTATGATAAGACACATAAAAATACTTATACATTATACAATAAGGGAATTTCATGACTGAAAAAGCATACATATCAAAAAAAATTACAGTTTCTTGAAGACAAGATTAAAAAACTTGAAGAAGAAAGTGAATTCAGAAGTTGGAAGATACAAGGCAGAAAAATAGTAATAGAAAATAAGAAGAGCCTTTTAGGGCAAAGGAGCAAAGAGTCGGCAGCAATACGCGTAGAACTCAGCCGGAAAGAACTGGAATTAAAAAAAAACATGCATTATGTTTAAAGTAAGTAATCTGGATCTACCACAATGTGAGACCGTTCAAACAATTCAAAATAAAACTATAAATTTATAAAAGGAGGTGTAGAAATGAGAAATTTTATTTTAACCACATTATCAAGATTTATCTTTCTTTATAGCATCGGCGTTTCGTTTACCTTCCAGCCCGGCATAGTCCTGGCAGACAACGCACAGGGCAGCCAGGATTCCGACCTTTCTGATTTCAAGAAACAATTAGAATTAATGGAAGAAACAATAAAGAAACAGCAGGAAATGATTAATGCCCTGAAAGACAAGATAGAATTAAAAGAAGCAGTCGTCTCAAAACATGCACCCAGTTATCTGGAAGAAAATGAAATCGAACGCGTAATAGATAATTACATGATGAAGAAAGAAACCAGAGAGAAGATGGTAACGGCAGGATTACTTCCACAAATAGGCGCTTACTGGGACAAAGGTTTGCGGCTTAAATCCCAGGATGATAATTTCAATCTCAAGGTTGGCGGCCGCATCATGGATGACTGGAGCTGGATGACTGAAAATCAGGATATTGAGAAAGCACTTGGAAACAATGTGGACACAACTGAACAGCGCAGGTCCCGATTCTATATGGCCGGAACAATCTATGAAAATGTAGGATACAAATTACAGCTTGACTGGGCAGGCGGACACGCAAATTTTAAGGATGTATTTATTGAACTGAAGAGGGTGCCTTTACTGGGTAACTTCAGGGTAGGCCACACTAAAGAGCCGTATAGTCTGGAAATGATGAACTCCAGTAAGTATATGACGTTCCTGGAAAGAGGCCTAACTCATACCTTTACACCGGACAGAAACACCGGGTTCAGAGTTTATAACCATGCACTGGATAAACGCATCTCATGGTCAGCAGGAGTATTCCGTAATGCAGATGCCTTTGGTGACAGTGACAACAATGATAACCGTCGTACTCAAGGCGGTTACAGTTTCTCCGGTAGAATTACTGGTCTGCCATGGTATGAAGACGATGGCGCAAAGTTGATCCATACAGGAATTTCATATAGTCATCAGAATGCGTTCACAAATGATGATGGTGTGGGTGTCGATGAAGAGACCGGATTTCAGTTCAGCGCAAAACCTGAGATAAACACAGCAAACACCTTTGTTGACACAGGACGCTTTACGGCAGATTCTTCAAATCTCTACAATCCTGAACTGGCCATTGTCTACGGCCCTTTCTCATTTCAGTCGGAATATACATTCGCTGATATAAACCTGAAAAGAAGTATGGAACCTGACCCTCACTTTACCGCGTTTTATGCGTATGGCAGTCTTTTCATGACAGGTGAACACAGGGTATATAAAAGGGAAGAAGGGGCATTCAGCCGTATAAAACCAAACAAGAACTTCAGATGGGGAAGAGGAAAGGGGAAAGGCGCACTTGAACTGGCAGCACGTTATTCTGAAATTGACCTGTCTAATCGGGGTATTAATGGCGGCAGGCTCCAGGACACCACCCTTGGCATAAACTGGTACCTTAATCCTAACACAAGAGTTACGTTGAATTATGTACATGCAAATGTAGACAAGCTTGAGAATGGCATACAGAGCTTGATGATGATAGTGCAGATCTGTTGACCATGCGTTTCTACATTGATTTCTAGTCTTTAATGTATACATCTTTAGTAATATTATTTGGGGCTACCTATACTTATATGAAACCTCACAACTTTAAAAGAATGGCTGATCG
>JBHHYW010000287.1:0-4308 GCA_046757745.1 Candidatus Scalindua sp. | reverse complement strand
CGCAATCTTATCGTGCCACGCTTGTCTATCCGCATCGATTGTTATCCAGATATAGTCTAGCCCTAATGGTATTGCAGAAAAAAACGAGTAAATTCTCCTTATTAGCATCTGTTTGACGCTTACTTGTGCGCCACTTATAGAGATTAATTTTATACCTAAGATATTATAACCTGGCGTGCCCCCCTATAGCCCCTAAGCCATATCGCATATGCCCAAAAGCTTATTGTATACAGCATCCATTCACTAAATTCAAGATAAGCTGTTCCAAACAGTGAGGCTATTGCGTGAAATACTTCATTTATTGCTCTGAAGATTAACTCCAGGATTATTCCGTCAAGGGAGTTAGGAGAGTCTTGTCTATTATATATAACACGTTCTGTTCCAGTTAATGTTTCAGACTTGTCTAGATATGACTCATTTATTTTTGTGATTTAATGGATTAAATATGAGGTGGGTAAGCTGACAAAAATTTGTTTTTTTGAATCGTCGCGAATATAAAAAAAGAAGCAGTTACAATCAAACCGAAGTATACATAATTAAGTATAGTGATTACCCGACTGGATTGTTTGACTGGTTTCCATGCACTCCCCTTGCCAGAATACACATCGAGTTGGCAAACAGCCTGTCCTGCGGTCAATATTTTAGCGGATCCCAGAAATTTGAATATATTATTTATTCATGTATTCATACTCTTCATAGAGGGATTCTTCTTCATTGCTTATTCTTTTGCTAAGGGCTGTGAAAAAGTTTTCAAAATCTTCCGGGAGTTCCTTACCTGAAAGTTCCTCAGAGTATTTATCAAAAAATTCTCGTACAATTGTTGAGACATTCTCCATATCCATTTCAAATAAATCTAATGTGTTTTTTAAATCTTTATTATGCTCTGCTTCTTTGCGAAGAGCAGGATAAAGTTGATCATCCTCCATTTCGAGATGTGCAAGCAAACTCGTTTGTACAGATATGAGTTTGTCTTGTCCTTCCTTTGAAAGAATACCAAGTTTTTTAACTTCATTGAGAGCCGCAACGATTTCTGAATGTTCATTCTTAAGTTCTTCAATCAGTATAGTCATTTCTCCCTCATTTCTTATTGATATTTATTAAGAACATAAATTACTGCTGAGCACGACTGCTTACGTACTGATACAAATACAATATTTTTCAAATAAAAAGATAACCCTTAATCCATTTTAAAGCAAGAGTTGATTTATATTTTATACGACCTGTGAGCGAGTAAGCAGTCTGACAGGCAATGGACGTTTACTTTTATATGCTATATTGTTCCAGAAATTCCCGGGTCACCACAAGTTACAACTAATTCTTTGAACTAAAAAGGTTCGATGGCGCTAAGGAAGGTCAAACGATTATTATCTGTCGGGTGGGTGATTGTCAATTTTCTGGCATGCAGGAGTAATCGATCAGCTAATGCAAGTGCGGCCTTATGGCCATAAAGCTCGTCGCCAAGAACGGGGTGCCCCAGTGCCTGCATATGTACGCGTAGCTGGTGTGTGCGTCCCGTAACAGGAATCAATTCCAGGCGGCAACTGTTTTCGTATTGCTCAAGAATTTGCCAAAAAGTTTGAGCTATTTTACCATGTTGGTGATCGATAATCTGCAATGGACGTCGCTCCAGATCGCAGCGCAACGGTACATTCACCTCACCGGATTCTCCCTCAGGGTGGCCGTATACTTTTGCGATATATGTTTTCTCGGTTTCACGATCCTGAAACTGGCGACTTAGCTCACGGTGTGATTCCGGATTTTGTGCAATAACCATGAGACCAGAAGTAGAAAAATCCAGACGGTGAACGATACGGGCTTCCGGGAAATGCTGTTGAACACGGTGAATGAGACAATCCTGTTTTTCCGGTCTCCTGCCGGGTACTGACAACATATTTGCCGGTTTATCAACAATGATGATCCGATCATCATTATAAATATACTCAACGTCACCCAATGGGGAAGGTAACTGCTTATGTATTATATGAGACAAAGAAGGCATTGTTATTCTTAAGACGAAGTAATAGAGAACAGTAATACTAAACTGTCGGCTTAAAAATAACAAATGATATTTCAATACATGTCTTGATGAAAACAGGGAAGGAATAATCCCATAGAGTTGGATGGATTGGTATGAGGAGTGTTGTGAATACTTCACCTGAGCGTTTTATCTATATCTATGTTGAGTGATCTTCATAACAGCAGGCTCAAGACTGCGGCTACAAAGAAATACCAGATACAATCTCTCAACATAGGTTTTAGATAAACGTACAGACAATACGCATCTAAGGATAGTTACTAAGGAATTGAGTGTAAATAGCTGGATTGTTTAGCTCTGACCTCTAGTTTTACAGGCCTGTCAAACTAAATAAAACTATAGCAACACATACAGCTAAGAATGCGGCACCAACAAAAAATGCTTTCATAATACGCTCCCCTCAATTAAATAAAAAATTCCCAGTAAAGTTATTCCTATCTTGAAAATAATAATATGGTAATTCTATTTAACAAACACAGACTACACATTATCTTGTTTTTGCCTTTTATTCTCTATTAGGAGGAGACACTATTTATAATTTTTTTCTGCCTTATTACAAAAAATAAATTGCCTTATATTATGTGTAGACAAGGGGTTATAATTACTATCTTATAATCCTGTTCAACCTCTTGCATACCTTTTACATGTGCTAGTCCAAAGTTTTATAAATTGGAAAAGAGTAAGCTCTTTTGTTATAAATAAGTGAAAGCTATTAATAGGGCAGAGAAGCAGATGCAAAATCAAAATGAACTGGTTCAGGCTTTATCAAAAATGGATGGGAAGCCATACCCTGCTTATAAGGCTATAAAGGGCAGTTATCAATATCAGGATTTTGAGCTTTCGATTGACCACGTTCAGGGCGACCCGTTTGCCATACCCAGTAAGGTAAGGGTTATAATCCCCATCCGTACAGCCGGATTTCCAGAGGATACATATCATAATGACTGCAGGAATGTTGCCTTGTGTGATTTCATGGCAAGACGGTTTTATCATTCCATTAAAAAACACAATACACAAAGGAAAGGTTCGGGGAAGAGCGGGATTATCGAAATAGATCGTCCGGGGCAGGAGGTACTCAAAACCTCTTCCATGGTCATAAAAAACGGTTGCATCGAAGCGCGTTTCCTGGTAGGCCTCCCGGCTTTCGGACGCAGGATCGCCGGCAGGATCGCCGCCAACATATTTTCAGAAATTATTCCGCACGTTGTAAACGATTCACTATATTTCAGGGAACTTCCTGAAGATAAATTGTACCGTCATATTAAGACCGTTGAAGATGCTGAATTTATCAGGGAAAAATTATCTGGATTAGGTTGGATCGCATTCGTAGCGGACAGTGCCGTACTGCCCAGGGCCAGTGGAGTTGATCCCCGGCCGCTCAGATCAGAACGACTGGTACCTTTTGAAAGCTGTCAATCGATGAGAGCCAGCATAGAATTACCCAACCATGGAGAACTGACCGGGATGGGTATCCCTGAAGGTGTGACATTGATTGTGGGCGGAGGGTATCATGGGAAATCCACTCTATTAAACGCATTGGAACACGGAGTATATAACCATATTCCCGATGATGGCCGTGAGTTTGTAGTAACCAATGCCGATGCAGTTAAGATAAGGGCGGAGGACGGCCGCAGTATTCAAAATCTCAATATAGACCCCTTTATCTCTAATCTGCCGTTTGATCAGGCTACCACTACATTTTCTACTGCTAATGCCAGTGGGAGTACCTCTCAGGCAGCCAATATCCTGGAGGCACTGGAGGTAGGTGCGAGTACTCTTTTACTGGATGAGGATACGCTGGCAACAAATTTCATGATTAGTGATCCGCGGATGAAGGTCCTGATCGCAAAAGAGAAGGAACCCATTACGCCATTTGTGGAACACGTGCGCAGTCTCTATGAAGAAAAGGGTATATCAACGGTAATCGTAATGGGAGGTAGTGGCGACTATTTCAGCCTGGCAGATGTGGTTATAGGTATGATTGAATATGTTCCACATGATTTAACTGTCCAGGCGCATCAAATAGTTAAGGATAATCCGTCTCCTCAGGACTTTGATATTATGTCCCCTTCAGATATTCAGCGTATTCCCGCATCAGGAGTACTGAGTGCTTCAAAGGGAAAACGGCCTATAGATATCAAGATAGAGGATCTCTTGTATATGCGCTTTGGAGTACATAAGGTGCAGGTCGGTGTGGTAGAACAGCTCGTGCATCCCAGTCAGTTGAGGGCGATAGGATATGCCATCCATTATGCCGGCCGTTATATAGACGG
>JBHHYW010000286.1:0-4328 GCA_046757745.1 Candidatus Scalindua sp. | reverse complement strand
GCCTTTATGTATTAATTCCATTGCGGCTATGCCAAAGCGGGTACTCAATACCCGGTCGAAGGCGGTAGGGGTGCCTCCCCTCTGGGTATGGCCCAATACTGTGCATCGCGACTCAAAACCGGTACCTTTTTCAATCATTTTTGCCAGGACAGAGCCTACACCTCCCAGCATTACGTGGCCATATGCGTCTTTTTCAGTACTTTGAAGAACGAACCCGCTTTCCTCTTGGTCTTCAACAGGCAGCTTTATGCCTTCTGACACAACCACAATACTGAAGTTTCTGCCGCGCTTATGCCGCTTCTTTATTAATTCGTAAACCTCTTCCATATCAACAGGTTTTTCCGGTATCAAAATAATATCAGCACCACCGGCAATGCCGGCAAACGTAGCGATCCATCCAGTATGTCTTCCCATAACCTCTACTACCATTACTCTGTTGTGCGATTCTGCAGTCGTGTGGAGCCTGTCGATAGCTTCCGTTGCTATATTTACGGCAGTATCAAAACCAAATGTATAATCAGTACCAGGTAAATCGTTATCTATGGTTTTAGGGATTCCAACAACGTTAACGCCCATCTCATATAGCTTAAATGCTACACCCTGAGTGTCTTCTCCACCTATAGATACAATCGCATGCAGGTTGAGTTTCTTTATATTTTCCATGATTCGTCCAGGGTCGCCTTTATTATCTTTCCCAAAAGGGTTTGTCCTGCTTGTACCAAGTATAGTGCCGCCCCTGGGAAGTATTCCTGATACACTGTTCATATCAAGTTCTCTTGTGTTTCTGTCTATCAAGCCCTTCCATCCTGCCAATATACCATACATTGTATAATTGTAGTCTTTTATACCTTTTCTAACAACTGCACGTATTGTTGCGTTTAATCCAGGGCAGTCTCCACCTCCTGTTAAGACACCAATCTTTTTCACAAAAATCTTCCTCCTTGATAATTGTTAATTTTTCATTGTTTAATATACATTTCCCTGCCTCTAGATGTTTTGTGGATTCGGGCTGTCGGCCTTAATCCACTACTGTAGCTTTAAAGATAATTCTATTTTGTGAAGCCACGCTGAGCGGGGCGAAGCAAAACCAAGAAATTAGCGACGTTAGGAGCTAAGTTCTGTTAAGAAGGGGTTATGCTTCCTTTCGTTTTCTATTGTCGTTGAAGGGCCATGTCCGGGATACACTATAGTGTTGTCGCCCAGAGGGAAAAGCCTTTCTTTTATTGAATTTATCAACGTTTCGTACGAACCACCGGGTAAATCCGTCCTTCCAATCGAGCCTGCGAACATGGTATCTCCAACAAAGACATTATTTTCTATATGGTAGCAAGTACCGCCGGGCGAATGTCCGGGTGTATGAATGACATTGATCACTTTGTCACCAAGAGAAATAGTATCTCCGTTGTTGACAAATTTATCGACTTCCGGCTTTGGAATGTGACTGAGGCCAAAGGCGGCAGCCTGTTCACTGGCGCTTTCAACAAGAAATAAATCTTCTTTATGCAGGAAGAAATCTATCTTGTAACGCTCCTGTACAGCTTTTACGCCACTTATATGGTCAAAATGAGCATGAGTATTTATGATAAATTTGGGGTTGAGGCCCTCATTATCTATGATTTTAATAATTTCTTCTGCATTATCACCCGGGTCGATAATGGCTGCCACTTTTGTATCTTCGCAGCCCAATAAATAACAGTTTACATCCAAAGGGCCAACTACAACACTCTTGATTATCATTATAATTATAACATTCTCAAAAAAATTAAAAAAAAGTAAGAATATTTATTTTATCTTTTTAATTGCATCTTTAATCATATCTTTAGAGGGATAAGCTGACTTCATGCCATCGATCGTATATAAACGACTTCTTAAGGCGTAATCTTTAATATATTTAATATTAGTTTCTATGTCTACCCCATTAATTCTTACTGTGGGAGAACCGGTAAAATGTAACTGTCGCGCATCCTCCAGTGTCTTGAGTAGAATTAAACTTATTTCAGCATCAATACCATCCTCCGCAATTACTTCTTTAATACGCTTTGCGGTAGGCAAGACTCCGGGGCAGCCCTCGATAAACAAAATGCTTATTTTGGCAATCCTTCTGGGAGTCTGTGTTATCGTAACCAGTATTTCACCATTATTATCCTTGAATCCTTTTCCAAATATGCCTAGCAAGTCATCATTAATGGTTAAATATAAGTAACTTCCCCCCTCGTCAGATCTGACATTATCTGAACCGGACAGCCCCATTGATATGACCCGGCCTTCGCCAGTTTTGCCAAGCAGCACGCCTATATCTCCTCCCGGTAAAGCGTAGCTTCCCAAAGCAGGTACAGGTATTCCATCAGCATTATGGCCTTCAGGGAACATTGCAGTGTTAAAGCTCCAGTAATCATCCTCTTTTACCTGCCACTTGATAGTATGGTCTTTCTTTAAAATTATGTCTGTTATTTGCCATGCTTCATTTGCGTGAACTACAACAACTTCCGCAAAAATACCTTTTTGGTTATTGATTATAAATATTGGGAAAATCAGAATTGCAAAGGCGATAATATTTAGTAATTTTTTCATGTTATTTTAATAATTCTGCTTAAGATTATGTGAAGGAATATTATACTGGGGCTTATTAATTATTTCAAAGATTACTTGAAGAAATCCGTCAGACAGGCATTTAAATATCCGTCATACTTTAATCTTGTCCTTCCATCAACAAAGCCGGGCGTTATATGTTTATAAAATTCATCTGCCTTACGGCTGTTATTGCATATATCATCGTTCCAATCTGTGTTTAGTGTTAATAGATCTAAGGTGATATATCTCAAGAGTCGAGATATTTCGGAAACCGGATCATCCAGGAATTTGCTATTTAGTATCACCTTTGTTTTCTTGGATGGAGCGTAACCCAGTGCAGGACCTGCAATCCCGTAAATCTTTTCTACCTTAATACCATCATCATTGAGAATCCTCGCTGCCGCAATAGTTCTTTGGACACCTCCGCTATGTCCACCTAAGTGAATAGAATCACCCTGATTTACATCATATTTAGAGATAATCTCTGCTGTCATATCGTAAGCATAACCATGTGATATATTAAGCAAAGCCCAAAAAACGTCAATGCCGCTTCCATATCTATAGGGTATTACTTTTACAAAAGAGTTGTTAGTATTTACTCGATTTGTTTCTTCCGGAGTGGTACAATCAGACTGACGGGTGGACTGATCTGGTAGATATTCCTGTACTGGTGGGTTTGTTAAATAATGAACCCACAGATCCATATTCTGGGCAGAGTCATCACCACCATAAATACCCCTGGTCAAAAAAAGTTTATTTGCGGTACTGCTTTTATCTCTATGCCGTTGGTCAAATATTGAACCAATAACGGGGATTTCACCCAACAAATTCTGAGTTGTCGCCAATATTCCCTGATTGCCATCTACCCTGTACCTGTACGTAAGTGCAGTGATTCCATTTCTCCAGTCTTCTCCTGCTGCTCTGAAACCATCCAACTTATAAAATGGAATCTTTTTTTCAACAAAAATATTTTCAATAAATTCTGCTTCAACAAAAGAAATCGGAGACTTAATAATCTCACCTGCAAATTGTTTGAGCCCGATAACTGTATCTATCAGAAATGTGTATGGCAGTCTGAAATAGTCTGCAGGAGTGTTAATTTCATAATTAATAAAGGTTTTTCTTGTCCTTCCGAGATTACAGCTATCTTTATTGCCATACTCCACATAGTCCCATCCGAACACTTCGGGTTTCTCTTCTCCCGCCTCTCCATTACCTCCTATATAAAAGGTTAGAGAGGTGGCCTCTGAGGACCCCCTCCTGTCATAAACATAAGAAAGCAATTTGATACTGCTCAATTTGTCTTCCTTGACAGATGTTAACATATTCTCATATAGATCAGAACGATTAGGCACTAATAGTACACCTGCATCATCTTCAAGTATGTCCAGGAAAGACAAGTTGAGATTACGTTCGTAAACAGGTTTTAAAAAACCTGGCTTACCGAGTTTCTTCTTGATCTTCTCTTCAGTCAATTCCTTGCCATTTGCCTCACACTCTTTTTTCAACTCATCTACGGATAAAAGCAGTTGATCAAGCCTGCCTTCCCCATATCTGGCTAGACATCCGGGGAGTGTGAGAAATAACAGGACGATGTAAATGGTTAGTTTAATGTTGATCATATAAAAGATGACTCTTCAAGTTTAAATCAGTTTAAGTTTAGACTCATTTTAAACTTGATTTCAATATTTAAGATTACTATTATAATGCTTTGAGTTTCACAATCTACCAAATTGTCATATCATAAAGATGTATAT
>JBHHYW010000285.1:0-4350 GCA_046757745.1 Candidatus Scalindua sp. | reverse complement strand
GGACTTAAAATCCCTTCCCCGCAAGGGGGTGAGGGTTCGACTCCCTCTCCGCCCATTTCTTAATTCCTTAGCAGTCTAATCTAATTAAGAATCTACTATCCGTAAATAGCTTTTTCGCGTGCGATACGTTTAAGCTCCTGAGTATAAAAAAGTTCGTCCTGATCTCCTGATCCGGATTCAGTACCTCCACCAACATTTTCTATATGTTTATTCAGTTTTACTATTTTCCCTGTAGCCCGCTCTACAGCTTCAATATCCTCACTTTTCTTCCCCTTTGCCTTTTCTATCTTCTCCTGTACGTTGCCCTTTCCTTTCAGCGCAGCAAGCTTTGCCCGTGCATTTCTAATCTCCTCAATATCTTTGTTTTTAGACACGCCCTTTCCCTCTGATTTACTGCCGGCTTCAATTTCACTAATCTTCTGCTCCAATTGTGAGGTAAACTCTTTTACTTCAGAGTCAGAGAACTTTCCCACCTCACGTATATGCTTATCCACATATTCATTCATCTTGTTAAGACTTGCACGAAGGCTTTCAATCTCAGCGATGTAGCGCTTAATTGACTCAGTATACTTCCTTTGACCTTTAAAACTTTTCAGATTGATAAGTTTATCTTTCCATCGAGAGACAGATTCCAAATGCCTCTCTATCCCGCTTCTTATCAAATTCTTCTTATAAATATCCTGCTTCAGTTTTTTCTCCATAATTTTGACTGTCATATTCCCCTCCATTCTCAAGCCATATTTAATTCTTAATTTTTCTCCAGATAATCCTGATTAAACGTTTAAACCCAAATTGAGCGATTTGTGTAGCCGCATCCTTTAGGTTGCGTAATTTACGAGAAATTCTCATACACATCAAATGATGAGAAACGTCCGCCTAGGCAGACGGCCACAATAAATATAATATAAAAATCTCTCAATTTATATTAAACTAACTCAATATCATCCTCGCCCATATGACGTTCGCAATAGTGACACCTTATCCTTATCGGATTTTTATTTATTACATGAAATCTGCTTTTTATTTTCTGATGATTACTGACGCAATTTGGATTAAAACATTTCAAGAATTCTTCTATAGAATCCGGTATAGCAACTTTAAACTTTTCTACAACTTCAGAACCCTTGATAATATTAACAGTCGCATCAGGCGCAATTAATGATATTTTATTTACTTCCTCCTGTGTAAGAAGCTTGCCTCCAATCTTTATAATACCTTTACTACCCAACTTCTTACTCGATAAATTATACCCGATCAGTACTACCTGATCTATATTCTGGATGTTCAATATATTGGCAACCTTGAATGTACTTCTACTCGAAATCTGGTCAATAACCGTACCTTCTTTAATTGCGGAAACCTCAAATTTTTTCATTGTATGGCGCCCAATACCGTGGCTAAAAGTGTTTCTCTTACCGGAATACCACTATGAGCCTGCTGAAAGTACACCGCATAGCTTGTAGCGTCCAGGCTTTCATCCATCTCATCTACACGTGGCAGTGGATGAAGTATCTTAAGATCATCCTTAACATTTAACTCATCCATAACGGATTTACTGAGTTTATAAATACCTCTTACTTTTTCATACTCTACCGGATCTGAAAACCGCTCCTTCTGTATCCTTGTACAATAAAGAATATCAAGCTTGCTGCTTACTTCGTTTAGAGACTCCACCTCATTATATGAAACATTTCTTGATTCTAACTCCTCCAGATAATCTTTAGGCACCCTGAGACTTGGTGGTGAAATAAAGTGCATTTCGGCATTAAAATTGGTCATGGCATATGCCAGTGAGTGTGCAGTCCTGCCATATTTTAAATCTCCCAGAAACCCGATCGATAAGTTCTCAAGTTCACCTTTCACCTTCTTTATAGTATAAAGGTCCACAAAGGTCTGGGTTGGATGCTGGCTTGCCCCATCACCGGCATTAATAACCGGTATACTTACGGAATCAGCGGTAAGCCTGGAAGCGCCTTCAAGGAAATGCCTTAAAACAATAATATCACAATAACCCTCAATAATTTTAACGGAGTCCCTTAGTGATTCCCCCTTTATGGTAGACGTTGTTCCCAGTTCATCAAATCCGACAACCTCTCCGCCAAGTCGTTTCATTGCCGTTTCAAAACTTAATCTTGTTCGTGTTGAAGGTTCAAAGAAAAGATTTGCAAGTACCTTCCCCTTTAGAATCTCAGAACTGCATTCTTCTTCCATCCTCTTTGATATATCAAGTATGTATAATATTTCCTCTTTTGTAACGTCCAGGATGGAAATTATATCTTTGTTTTTTAAGCTTATCATAGAATTTAGCTCCTTTTCAGCCCGCCTCCCGACAGAGTCGGATCTGTGAACTGCTCACAGTGTCGTCCTCAGGCGACAGGCAGGCAGGAATGCGATAGCGAATATTAACTGTCCGACCCATCCGAAAGGCCTAGTCTGGCAGGCAATGTCTTTCTGGCGGGTAAGTAAGACAAAGCATAGAGATATTCTAACAGATACTTAAACAAATTCAGCAAAAGTCTTAAGTCATAAAGAAAGTTTGACATTTTGCGTAAGCAAAATACTTAAATTAGTGAACGAAGTGTGCTAATTTATTTATGATATTATCAAAGAGGGTCTGACATAACAAGAAAAAACCCCTGGAAAGATATGACAAGTAGCGCCCTTCGCAATATTTACATTCAAATTACATTGATATAATCATGGTGGTCTGTTATATTAAATTTTCTGACTTTTTTGCTAACAAGCTCTGGATTCCTTGCGAAAGCAAGGTAACCTTTCTTTCGGGAGGAATCCAATACTCATAATATGAAATATTGCATCATCATTCCTGATGGGATGGCAGATTATAAACTGGAAAAACTCAGCAACAGAACACCACTGGAAGCCGCAAGAACACCTAACATAGATAATATAGCATCCGGTGGAGTGCTTGGAGTCGTCCACACCATACCAAAGAAATTCAAACCAGGAAGTGATATTGCATGCCTTTCAGTATTAGGTTACGATCCTGAAGTTTACTATACAGGACGTGCACCGCTTGAATCTGCCAGTTTAGGTATCAAGCTGGAAACGCAAGACTGGGCCGTTCGCTGCAATCTAGTTACAATAAATAATGATATACTGGAAGACTTTACTGCCGGCCATATATCCGATAATGAGGCAAAGCTAATCATAGCATTATTAAATGAATGGCTGGGAAACAACAACATCAGCTTCCGTGCCGGCACGAGCTATCGAAACATAATGATTTATAATGGAGATAACAGGATAGAGGCTGATTGCACTCCCCCTCATGACATAATCGGCAAATCAATAGAAAAATATTTACCAAAAGGAAATGGCAGTGAGATATTATTAGAATTAATGAAGAGTTCACATCATTTACTTGAGAATCATGACGTAAACAAAGTAAGGATAGATCTTGGTGAAAACCCGGCTAATATGATCTGGCTGTGGGGACAGGGACAACGCCCTTCCATAGTACCTTTTAAAGAGTTATATGGAATCTCAGGCGCAGTCATCACAGGTGTGGATTTATTAAAGGGCCTTGCAACTTACCTTGGCTGGGACATCATAGATGTACCGGGCGCTACTGCATATTTTGACACCGATTATGATGCTAAGGCACGATATGCAATTAAAGCAATAGAGACACATGATCTGGTTTTAATACATATAGAGGCGCCGGATGAAGCAGGCCATGAGGGGAATATACATGAAAAGATTCGGGCTATTGAGAATATCGACAGGAAAATCATCGGCCCTGTTTTCGCTGCACTACAAAAGTATAAGGAATTCCGTATGCTTATACTTCCGGATCATTATACCCCGATCAGTAAAAAGACTCACACTTCAGAACCTGTACCTTTTACCATTTACAGCACAGATTCAGTTAAAGAGAGCAAACTCTCTTTCTCAGAATCAAATGCTGAACAAACCGGCTTGAGAGTAAAAAAAGGATATAAATTAATGAGTCATTTTATTGAAGGCAATCTCTCTTAAATCACCGAAGAGCGTTAAATCTGTCGAATCCACAATATCAATGTTGACAAGCTTGCCGGACATTAAAGAGGATACGTCAACTTGATTGCTTCCTTCCGGTAGGTCAAAGGCAACAATCTGATTTTGCCTTGTTCTCCCGCTTAATCTGCCTGCATCAGATTTACTCGTTCCTTCCACCAGGACCTCAACAGATTTCCCAACCATTTTCCTGTTTTCTTCAGTACTTATCTTTTTCTGCATATCCAGCAGTATATGATTTCTTTCTTTCTTTGTTTCTTCTCCCACATCATCAAGGAATTCTGTTGCTGCAGTTCCGGTTCGTGGTGAGTATTTAAATATAAAACTATT
>JBHHYW010000284.1:0-4368 GCA_046757745.1 Candidatus Scalindua sp. | reverse complement strand
CAGAGAAAATGGCCGGGGTTTCAGGATCAGTCTAATTATATTGCCAGTCTTGCCAAATATGAATGGATTCTCTTTACGGATGCAGATGAGATAATTTCTCCTGAACTTTATGAAGAAATCCAATCACATTTAAACAATAATTCAAATAACTGGGACGGTTTTTATTTCCCGCGTAGAACACTCTATCTTGGGAAATGGATTAATCATGGAGAATGGTATCCTGCGTATGACCTCCTTCTCTATAAGAAAGATAAGGGTAAGTGGGTAAAGGAACCACATGCAACACTGGAGCTAAACGGAAGAGCAAAATATCTGAATAATGATTGTCTTCACTATACATACAGAAATCTTTCACACCAGCTTGAGACTATCGACAAATATACAGACATGAGCGCTGTAGAAATGGACAAAGAAGGTGTAAGGTTTCTCACTCTGCAACTCATTTCCAGGCCACTTTTCAGGTTTATCAAGGGATACTTCATCAAACGTGGATTTATGGATGGAGTTCCGGGTTTAGTAGCTGCAACCACAACTTCATTCTATGTCTTCATGAAATATGCGAAATTGTGGGAATTACGTATAAAGAATCAGACACAAATTGACACGAATAAACACGAATAATCAGAATAATTTGATTAAAAGATTTTGTTTTGCAAAGCAAAACCAGAACAAGTTAGCGAACGAAGTGAACTAATTTAATGCATAGGAATTTCAAAAACATGTTTTTTTTGTGCGCAGCACATGCCCAAAAGGGCGTAAAGCAACGACACGGACGTCGTTGTAGCCATTTTGAAAGAGTTGCGCAGGATGCGTAACTCGTGAAAATACTCCACCTATTCAGTGATTGGAAATGGACAGGTCCGGCAGAACCGGCGCTCAACCTTTGCGTAGAATTAAAAAAACGGGGACACGATGTTACCCTTGCGTGCGGTAAGGCAATGGATGATTACCCCTTTCCACCGGATTCAGAATCCATTGAAAAGAGCGCCTGCGAACGAGGACTTGTGCCTGTCACCAGGTTTCATTTAAGCAAGCATTTCAGCTTTATTAAGTATATCTCTGACATCAAGAATCTTTCGGTTTTCATGAAAGAAGAGGCGTATGATATAGTCCACGTTCATCGAAATCAGGACCATTTAGTTGGTGGAATGGCCGCCAGACGTACCGGAAGGAGTTTGCCAATCGTACGCACAAATCACGACGGGGTTGCATTGAAGAAAAACCTGAGGAATAGAAAATGTCTAACCAGGCTCACTGACAAATTAATTGAAGTCTCAGAAGATGCGAGGGTAGCGGATATGAAAACCTTTGGACTAAGCGAAGATAAGACCATTATGATCAATGCTTCTATTGATTGTCACCGTTTCAACCCTGGAGATGGGCCTCTCACTCACAGGCAGAAATTTGGAATGAAAGAAGACGATATAGTAGCCGGTATTATCGCCAGGATACAGACCCACCGAAGGTTTCACATACTTTTGCAAGCAATCAAGATCGCTTCTCAAGAAGTCCCAAGATTAAAGTTACTGGTTATAGGCCGAGGGACTAAGGAAAAGCAGCTTTTGACAGAACCCGCCAGGACTATGGGGTTGGAAGACGTCGTAATCCATCCAGGCTACAGGACAGATGATTACGTAGAGGCCGTCTCATGTATGGATTTCAATATATTTCTGATGCCCGGCACAGACGGCTCTTGCCGTGCGGTAAGAGAAGTTATGGCTATGGGGAAACCGGTTATTGCGGCTAATCGGGGTATGCTGTCATCAATCGTTGATGATCAAATTACCGGATTTGTCATTGACGATACACCTGAAAATCTGGCAATGGCGACAGTAAGTTTAGCTAAAGACATTGAACTGAGGAAGAGAATGGCCGATGCCTCGCTGAAAAAAGCGCAGGATCTGTTTTCTCAGGAATCCATGGCAGAAAAAGTTGAGAGAGTTTACGAAGAGCTCTTGTCCAAATAATTAGAAATCTACATAAAGCTTGACAAAAGTGTGAACTGGATTTATATTTATGCACATAATGTGTGTGTACAGTATGTGTAATGTGGAGGTGTGGCTATAGTGAGAATAAATGCAATTTTACCTGAGGATACAATTAAGAAGATTGACTGTATTGCAAAGGAAGAAAAAAAAAGCAGAAGTAGTATTTTAAGGGAAGCGGCTGATAAGATTATAGAAGAATATGAGGTGTTAAAGTTAGAACAACAAAGGAAAGAACGATTGAGACAAGCTATCAAAACACAGGATAAACTAAGAAAAAAGTCTGGCAAATGGAAACAAGATTTCTTAAATTACTGAAGATATTAATTAAGGTTGGCATAATGTTTTTATTTATGACAGGACTGATTCTAATTAATAAGAAATATATGAGCGATGCTGACGGAAGTGAAAAAGAAGGCCGGAAAACGTCGTTAGTGAGAGAGGTAAAACCGTGTTTCACTATTTGCAATCAAGAGGGAAATTGATCGCATTTATACTCCCAATCGCGTCCTGCCGGTATGTATCATTAAGTGAACGAACCGGACGGACATAGCGGTTCTTAACGTTCCAACGTACATTACCAAGGCTGAAATAGACACTCCACACCCCTCTCGAACCATGTGTGTCACCGGTCCAGATCCCCCACTGTTCACCATTGAAGACAGGGTCTATGTATGGGCCGCCATTCATCCTGCTAGGCTCAAGCAGTGATACCGCCTCATCTAAAGTCGGCAATCGCCAGTCTTTATAACCTGCATATTCTTTATAGTTCAGACTTCTTATCCAATTATTTGCATTATTCCACCTCATATAATCACTCGAACCTGACGGATGCCACATCAGGCCGGTAGCATGATCTATTACCACACCGTCTCCATTTATAGACCTCTTCTCATAATTGTGACGGATTGTGCTGTGCCCATAAAATCCCCATTCATCCATCTTTCGTATAGAAATATTAGACATTGACTGCACCTGTGAAAGAGACAAATCCATATAAGACGAACGCAGGGTTATGGCCTGCTTTTCCTCGGCCTGTATCAAATGAGATGAATGAAATGCAGATGATATGATTAAGACATGTATCAGTAAATATTTCTTCATAATAAGTTGTCAATTCTTTTTTTGACTTTCCTGCATGTATATCTTATTACTCTTCGTTTTAATTACTTCCATACCAGATAGTCTTCAATCGCAAGATAATCGAGCCCGCAGCCGAAAAAGGTCATTATTGCGTCGCGTGGGGTGCAGACGATGGGCTGGCCTGCTACGTTAAAGCTTGTATTGAGAAGGGCCGGTACTCCAGTTATCTTTTTGAATTCGTTGATTAATTCCCAATACAGAGGAGAAACCGTTTTCCTGACCGTCTGCACCCTTACCGTGTTGTCTACATGCACTGCTGAAGCTATTTCAGGGACTTTGTCCTCAATAGCCTGAAACGCAATTATCATGAATGGGGAATTGTAAGGTTGTTTTACGTAATCGCCATAATCCTCTGCCGGGAATGATGGCGCGAAAGGCCTCCATGGTTCTCTTCCCTTTATGCTTTTGTTTACAATATCTTTCATATCCTTATTCCTCGGATTACCAAGTATACTTCTGCCTCCAAGCGCTCTTGGGCCGAATTCCATCCTGCCCTGAAACCAGCCTACCGTTTTATTGTCTGCAATCAATGTTGCAGTCTCTTTAGCAATATCATTACAACGTTTAAAATTATGCAGTTTATATCTCTTTAATTCGCATTCAACTTCTTCATTGGTGTAATCAGGGCCATAATATGGATGCTCAAGAACAATATCAGGCCTGTGCCCCACAACATCTTTGTAAACACTTACGGCAGCGCCTAACGCCGTGCCTATATCATGGGCTGCGGGTTGTATAAATATATTTCCAACGTGGTCTGATCGTAACAGTACACCATTCATTGAACAGTTTAAGGCACATCCACCAGACACGCACAGGTTTTCAGAACCGGATATCTGTCGTAGATAGGAACTCATCTGGAGAGCAGCTTTTTCAAGTGTGTGCTGAACAGTTGCGGCAAGATCTTTGTGATGCTGGTTTAGATCTTCTCCTTTTTTTCTTTGTGCGAGGCCGGAAAGGTATTTCTTAAATCCTTTCTTATCGATTACAGGTACGTCCCTGTCCCAGTCAATAAATTTAAATTCATTTTCTATCGGTTGTCCATAAGCCGCCAGCCCCATAACCTTCCCTTCATCGCTATGAGATTTAAAACCCAATATCCTTGTAATCTCACCGTACAGGTGTCCCCAACTGTTTCTGTTGGGTATCGACTTGATTACTCTGAGTTCGTCACCCTCTCCAATTGCCAGGATGCCGGATTCACTGCCGCCATAACCATCAAGTGATACGATATTTGAAT
>JBHHYW010000283.1:0-4375 GCA_046757745.1 Candidatus Scalindua sp. | reverse complement strand
GACTTCTCAAACAATTTGACAAGTATATTATAGAAAAGGGCTACGCAAACAGGTCAGAGGCTATTAGAGACCTGATAAGAAATAATCTGGTTGAAAAGGAATGGAAGGTTGGGACAAGAGAGACTGTCGGAACCATTACAATCATATATAATCATCATAAACGAGAATTGACAGATACCCTTACATGTATTCAACATAAATATCATACCTCTATGATTTCTACTATGCACGTACACCTTGATGCTCATAACTGTCTGGAGGTTTTAGTAGTGAAGGGTAAGGCCAGAGAAATAAAGATAATAGCCGACAGGCTTATAGGCACAAAAGGTGTAATGCATGGAAAATTATCAACTACAACTTTGGGTAAAGACTTGAGCTAAAAATTTTTATGTAGATGTGTTACTATTTTTATGTATATGCTACTGAAAGGTTTTTATAATGAACGAATTAACCGTTATCACCATTACAGCAGCATCTATAGGCATGTTTCACACACTGCTTGGCCCCGATCACTATCTACCGTTTATTGTGATGTCCCGGGCAAGAAAATGGTCTCTGGTCAAAACAACATGTATAACCGTTTTGTGCGGAATAGGCCATGTGTTAAGCTCCGTTGTTTTAGGCATTATAGGAATAGCTCTGGGGATCTCATTAAACAGGTTAGGGGCGATAGAATCGTTCCGTGGTGGACTTGCAGCATGGTTGCTCATTGCTTTTGGGCTGGGATATTTTGTCTGGGGAGTATTCAGGTCACAAAGGAACCGGTCACACGTGCATTGGCATGCGCATGGTGACGTGAGTATGCCGATTCACAAACATACACACAAACATAATAAAGAGCAATTACATCTCCATAAGGGTGAAAAGGCAAAGAACCTTACTCCCTGGATACTCTTTACAATCTTTGTATTCGGGCCTTGTGAACCCTTAATTCCCTTACTGATATATACCGCAGCAAGGAGCAGTACTTTTGGTTTGGTTCTGGTAACGGGTGTCTTCGGAGTAGTAACTATTGTGACTATGCTGAGTATTGTAATACTCCTTTCTCTGGGTGTAAATCTTCTGCCTATGGGACAGTTAGAACGGTACACTCATGCCCTGGCAGGGGCTACAATATGTCTTTGTGGAATAGCGATTAGATTTCTTGGGTTATAAACTCGTTATTTATCCAAATCTCTTCTCGACAATAACCTGGCAAAGTTATACATAACAAAGTATTCCCATGCAAAGGGGCCAAAGCCCAGGAAGCCCACAACAGGCATTTCAAATATCTTCAGATCCTGCATAAATGGCGCTGTGTAAACCCATTTTGACGGCGCCCAGAAGTTCCAGAATTCCCATAACAATCCACAGATAAATCCGGCTGTAAAGAGAGAGAGCACTCTTTTTAAGGTTCCGTTCTCTAAATCCCTTAACAGAGAGTCACCCCTGCTTGAGTACACAATCGGTTCTATCAGCATTACAAAGCCGGTCCAAACAAGGCCGAATAGATATTTGGCTGAATTTTCCGGTAGTAATAAAGGCGACATAACAAAGAGAAATCCTAGTACAATTCCTCCATAAATTATCCTGTTTGTTACCTTAAGCTTTGCTATATGAAATCTATCGAAAATACGAAGTGTGTCAAGAAGTTCTGATGTTAGAAAAAGTCCTGGCATTATCGTTGCAAATGACAATCCTGTCCCCAAACAAAGTTCTACCGGATTAGTCGGCAGGCCAATATATTTCCAGTTAGCAAGGTGCAGGTTGTAAAGCTCGAATAGCAGCCAGATTAATATAGAGAGTGGGAGTTGCAGCAGAAAATTTCTTCTTCTGCTGCAGATAAGTGAACTTCCCTTTAGTCTGAAAATAATAGCATCCACCAAAAAGAGATAACCCCACCAGCATAAGGGGGTTGTCCACACACCTATACGATGTGCTATGTAGAAATTGTGTTGAAGGATAACTGCAGATTCTGCAATTGCGATCAGGAATATGCCTATCCAGCCGTGTAATTTAAACTCATATCTTCTCTTTACTGCAGGTTCAGGGTTATTTGAGATATTCATATTTGAAATTTTATTAAATTTCTACAAATGGTCAACTATCTTTTTTTGTGGAAACCAGTGATAAATTTGTAGATTTGTGTGAATGTAAGGTTCCGTTTCAGGTTTGAATCGTTTGAATTAAATGGGGGTTTTCCTCTTGATTTTACTTTCTAACCTTATACTATTATAACAAATTGAGGGTAATGTAACAGTGACTACTTAGAAGAATAAACCTTTACTTCATCATTTCTTTATTTCACTGTTTTAATTTGCATAAGATTCCAAACTCCTATAACAGTTTTCTGAAAAGACAAGAATTACGTCATTTCAGAATGGGCTGAATTGCCTAGTCCACCTATTAGTCTGTTCGGTAATAATATGATGAAATGCAGGTTTGTACGCTACTTATTAATAGTAGTCGCAACCATCCTTGTAGCTGGTTGCGCAATCGACAGTAAAGTAGTACGCCTGAAGTATGCTGTAATTAATGATGACATCAATACTGTGAAGAGTTTACTGGCTGAACACGGAGACATGAATGTAAATGCAAAAGACGAGAATGGCAACACTGCCCTGATGCATGCGGCTTCCAGTGGTGAAATTAAGATTGATTACAAAGCTCTTGCTAGACGCAGGGGCTGACGTGAATGCGAAAAACAGGAGACATAGTACAGCCCTGATAATTGCTACACGGCGTGGTCGCTTAGATATGGTGGAGGCATTAATAAATGCGGGCGCCGATGTGAGTGTGAAAAACAAGGATGGTTACACAGCTCTTAAGATTGCATCAAAAGTAATTAGGCAAAAAAAGATTGCCCGTATGCTACTGGATGCTGGCGCGGCGAGATAGTGTCGATTTCCTGGATTTTGATTCAAAAAGATTCTTTGCTTTAAGTACTTACAGGCTTACTGAAAGAAGGTTTGAAAATGCAGGCATGCAAAAGATACAATACAGAAACGGAAGAATCCATATCCATAGCTGAGGAAGGAAGATGAATCAATATCATATGTTTTTTCCAACATCAAAGACAAAGCTGATAGTAATGTCTGTTTGTACATTCAGTATATATATATTTTACTGGTTCTATACGAACTGGAAAATCCTGAAGGAAACTCAGGGCTTAGATATCAGGCCATTCTGGCGAACTTTCTTTGTGCCGATTTTCTGTTATAGTCTGTTCAAAGAGGTGAAAGAGAGTGCGAAAGAGAATAACGTAAGTGCGGAGTACAGTCCGGGATGGATTACGGTAGGATACATTCTTTTCTCCACCACTGGGATCCTGCCCGATCCATTCTCATTAATGACATTCTTCCTGCCGATGTTACCACTACTTCCCGTTCAGGGTGCAATAAACTCACTTAATGCAAAGGCTGCCCCGGACTTGAAGATTAATAATCAATTTAGCGGGTGGAATATTGCCGGAATAATCTTTGGTGTGATTCTTTGGGGATTACTGATTCTAGCGATGATTATGCCGGCGCCGTCTCCCTGACGTTCATCAATCATTTCAGGATACTGTGAATCTAAGCTTTTTCATCGGACTCTTTTATAATGACTGACAATAGACCATAGTGAAATATAGGAATCATTTCACGTGGTAAACAGCAGTTACAAATCTCTTTTACCATATTTTAAATATCTTCAAAAAGATAGTTTTACTTGTTTATACGAGTAAGATTTTCATATACATTTATAGTACTATTCCTAATTTTTATAACCTTTCATATGTAAAAAAGGGGAAATTAGATGTCAATTCAACAATACTCTGTTAATCAACATCCGATTCAAACTTTATTGACATGGATTACATCCGGAGAAATTGCAATTCCTGAAATCCAGCGTCCGTTTGTCTGGGATGCAACAAAGGTACGGGATTTGATTGATTCATTGTATGAGGGCTATCCGATAGGCTACTTAATTGCCTGGAGAAACCCTTCGGTAAAACTAAAGGACGGAACTTCATCAGAAGGAAAGAGAGTTTTAATTGATGGTCAACAAAGGGTAACCGCACTCATGGCGGCATTGCTTAATGAAAGAGTTATTAACAAAGACTACAAAAGGGTCAATATTACTATTGCCTTTAATCCTAAAGAGAAGAAGTTTGAGGTTACCAATCCCGCCATAAAGAAAGATAAAACATGGATCGCGAATATTGCAGATATCCTTTCGCCAGATGTCAAGGTTCTTAAACTTGTAGATACTTATTGTGCAGCAAATGATGGAAGTGATAAAGACAAAATTTATGAAAGTATTGAGTTGCTACGAGGTATAGTTAATAACCATATTGGACTTATCAAATTAGGTTGGGTTTTAAAAAGCAAAAACCCAACGACTTTTTCTTTGTATT
>JBHHYW010000282.1:0-4386 GCA_046757745.1 Candidatus Scalindua sp. | reverse complement strand
TTGCACCTGCGTCTTTTAAATTCTTTTTTTTAATATTTTCTAATTCTATCCTTGACTTCCCAACATACTCTTTATACTGTGGATTTATCATCCTTATTCCTGTTCTTGCGTTAAGATCAATGTTATTTATCCATCGACCATTATCTTCCAGAACAGTTAAGGTATTTCTATCCACCGTCGCTCCCCTCAAGTTCATAGTTGTTTTTGTATATATTGCCTCGTGCCTTCCCCAATCTTCATAATAAATGACTTCAGTTCCTGTTATTGTTCCGGAGATTTTGTACTTAATAATTCCGGATTTCGACTTTGGATAACGCCTGGTAGAACTTTTGACAGAATCAGCATTTGCATAGCTAATAACCAGTAAGAAGAAAAGAATACAGGAAATTAACTTCTTCATATACTTTCACCTGTTTACAAATTTACTTTATTTTCTTTTAATTCTGTATAGTAGTAAATTCTATAAAATATTTGACAGATTTCAAGCCTTTACTAAAAAGCAGATCCCATCTTTGTATTATTACTCGATGTGATTCTCTGGCGGTATATAATAATACAATTGATCATCCATATAGACAATAACTCTGTCCGGATTCTCCTGATAAAGCTGTTTTGCCAGGTTATGAGGAAAAAAGACGGTATCCACCTTAACAATATCTTCTGCAAAGCGATGCAAAAATCTGGCAACTGATAGTCCGCATGTTAGCCCGATTGAGTGTGTACCAAACGCCCCTTTAGTATGAGAACGTTTGGTGCCATAACGAAGAATGGTCCAGAGCTCTTCCGCCTCAGCATCGGAAATATTAAACTCAAATATCTCAACCGTATGCGTGTTAATGAGTTTTCGCCAGGCCATATACTGGTTAATACTCGGCACCTCTTCGGTAATCACATCATCGAGACGCACCGAATCCATATAAGGGGGAGCGGCAAAACTCTTATTTTGACGCGCCGCCGGGCCCAAATAACGCTCACGTTTGGCAAAACTGCCGGCAGGGTCCCAGAAGAGAGGCCCCTTTGTCCGGCAGTACAACCGCAAGGCTGTATGCGTACAGGACATCCCATGATACATAATCAATACATGAAGCCTTGCCTGTTCAGGATCATCCTCAAGACTTTTCTTATTACATTCTCTTGCACTCCAGTCCAAGGGCAGCATGGGTGGATATGAACGATGACAACAACAGCCGGCATGAATGCTGACTCCAAGAATAAATAAAACAATTGAGATATTTTTTTTAAGCATCAGAACAAATTCTCTTTCGGTTTGTCCAGCAAAGAATACACTGTACTGTTTGAATGAAATATATCCAGAATAATATTTATTCTCGCAATATACACCGTTTTCCTTAATCTAAAAAAGTTTTCGAAAACATATAATACTTCCTTATTTTAACCCTGATTGATATACTGTGATTAATCTTGTCAAAAATAGTTTTAATCTTTTCAGGAGAGTAACATAAAGATTGAACGACTGGAAATACGGGAAATCAACCTGCCGCTTGTACACTTTTTCGAAACCAGTTTCGGCAGAACTGAAAAACGTCGTATACTTTTAACAAAGGTTTTTTGTGACGGAGCCGTTGGTTATGGTGAATGTACAACCGGAGAAAAGCCTTTTTTCTCTCACGAGACTATAGATACCGCATGGGTTATCATTAAAGAGGTATTGGCCCCAATCATAATCGGACAAGATTGGACATCACCCTCTGAAGTCAGTCAATGGTTCAAGCAGATTCGAGGCAATCAGATGGCACGTGCGGCAATAGAAAATGCCTGTTGGGACCTGACTGCCCGAACCAGAAACATGCCACTTTACAAATTACTGGGAGGAACACTTAAGGAAATTCCCTGTGGTGTATCTATCGGAATACAGAACACCCCTGAACAACTGTTGGAAAAGATTAAGACGGAAGTCGAGTCTGGTTACCGGCGGATAAAGATCAAGATTAAGCCTAGTTGGGATTTTGATATTCTCAGGCTGGTCCGTCAAACTTATCCTGATATCACTCTCTCTGTGGATACCAATGCAGCATATACTCTCGCTGACATCAACCTTCTAAAGAGTTTAGACGAATTCAAACTTCTCATGATCGAGCAACCACTGGGTTATGATGATATTGTTGATCACTCCCATTTACAAAAACAGATTAGCACCGCCATCTGTCTTGACGAACCTATTACGTCCATTGACAAAGCACGCAAGGCTATTGAAATGGAGAGTGGCAAAATCATCAACATAAAGCTGGGACGTGTGGGTGGCTTCAGCGAAGCCATCAAGATTCACAATTACTGTTATGACAACCAGATACCCGTATGGTGCGGGGGTATGCTGGAGGCAGGTATTGGAAGATCGCATAATATAGCGATGTCAACACTCCCAGGTTTCAGTCTGCCCGGTGATGTATCGGCAAGCAAACGATATTTTAAAGAAGACATCATCGAGCCGCCCGTAACCGTCAGCAAGAATGGGTTTATCAATATTCCCCAAGTAACCGGCACCGGATACGAGCCTAAAGAGGACTATATCGAAAAAATCACTGTACGAAAGGAAGTGTTTTCTGTATAAGATATAATTATACGGAAACAAAATAAATTGGATGCAGCTTTACACAGATAAAAATTCTTTTTAATAAAAGGCTAAAGTTGTACCGGAGGCAGTTCTGTCTCTGGCACGACTTTAACTCCCAAAACTTAAAATGAAGATTTCTATACTATAAATTTATGCAAAATACTTCCTTTACAAACCCGAAACTGGTAAAGCTGGCCAGGATACTTATAATAATAGTAATCGTATGGATAGTTGCCGACTTCCTTGGCATAAAACCTTCAAGATTCATGCAATCTAAAGTAGGGATGCGTCCAGTAACACAACCAATAGGTGATTTAGGAGCAGATGAAAAAGCCAACATGGAAGTCTTTGAAAGGGTATCTCCGTCAGTAAACTTTATAACTAACAAAAAACTTCAAAGAGATTTTTTTTCCTTTAACATCATGGAGATACCCCAGGGAACCGGTTCAGGTTTCTTGTGGGATAACAAGGGCCACATTGTAACAAATTTTCATGTTATCTATAAAGCTGACGAAATTGAAGTCAGGATGCAAAACGGGAAAAGCTACGACTCCACTATAGTAGGAGCTGATCCTGACCATGATCTGGCGGTATTACAAATTGATGCCTCTAGCCTTAATGTTCCGCCAGTGATGATTGGGAACTCCAGCGATTTACGGGTAGGGCAAAAGGTACTGGCTATCGGAAACCCATTTGGACTGGATTCCACCTTGACCACAGGCATTATCAGCGCTCTGGGCAGGACTATCCAGTCTATGACCAAGAGATATATTCATGATGTAATCCAGACAGACGCTGCTATCAATCCGGGAAATTCCGGGGGGCCGCTTCTGGATTCATTCGGCAGGCTGATTGGCGTAAACACGGCCATAATAGGTCCCAGCGGTACATACTCAGGGGTCGGTTTCGCGGTGCCGGTAGATACGGTAAATCGAGTTGTCACCAAACTGATCAATTATGGGAAGGTAGGGCGTCCGGGATTTGGTATTTCGCTCATCCCAGAACATATTATGTCCAGATTGGGAATAGAAGGAGTGGGTATCCTTGAAATATACCGTGGTAGTTCAGCAGAAGAAGCAGGGTTGAGAGCGGTAAGAAGCCTGCCGGACGGGCGGATAGAGATGGGAGACATAATAATTGAATGTGACGGTTCTCAGGTAAAAAAAGAATCCGACCTCATCAGAATCCTGGACAGACATGAAGTTGGCGACGAAGTAGATATTGTTATTATCAGAAGTGGTGTAAAAAAATCAGTCCGGATAGCCATTCAATCAATCAATTGATTTCTTAAGGGAGTCACCTTCAACTCTTTGTTCTTGACAAACTACTTTAATAATTGTAGATTACCAAGGTCATTAGCAGACTGAAACTCACATCAGAATTAAACAAACCTGTTGCTTTACTATCATTATTTTATTGTAAGAAAATTAACTATACTCAAGGCAAAGTCCATTTATAATGTCGTGAATCTGATTGTAGCATTGCAGCATTATTATATAAATTGTTTTAGTAGTAATTGCTAAATCACTTTAGACAGGACATCAATAGATGTTGAGAAAATGAGTAATCAAACTGAAAAAGAAACAATCACTAATAAGAAAGACGGTTCAGTGATGATATATGTTCCTGATGGGACTTTCTTAATGGGAGTCGCAAAGGATTCTGTAAAAGTAGACGCATTTTACATTGACAAGTATCCAATAATAAATAATCAATACAAAAGATTTATAGAAGAAACAAACTATGATGAACCTGCTTACTGGAAAGATAAAAGATTTAACAACTCAAATCAGCCTGTAGTTGGTGTGAGTTGG
>JBHHYW010000281.1:0-4393 GCA_046757745.1 Candidatus Scalindua sp. | reverse complement strand
TATTCTTTGTTCTATATTACTCAACAAATCTATGGCCCTGGGGGCTTTAGAGTTTTCAACATTAGTACATACAAACCCTCTGGGTTTATTGAGAAGATAATAAATTTTTTTCTGCCTTTTTATTGGCTCGCCGTCACAGTAAATACTGTCTTTAGTTGAATCTGCCACCTGGCCCATTTTCGTAATACGTTTACCATTAACCGATACACGTCCGGATGTTATCAGGCTTTCACATTTACGCCTGGAACCAAGCCCTGACTGTGCCAGAATCTTATGGAGTCTTTCCATGATGTTTTATACAAAATAAAGGTGGATTCGCTTCCCGCCTGCCTGTCCGTCAAATTTATTCGGACTGGAATGAAAAATCAGGCAGGCGCTTATTCCACCAACAATAGATTAATTCACTGATTATTTACTGTACCCTGGAGCCGGGCTTTGCGTCTTTCTCTGTAGTAAGCAGGACAACCTTATCACCTTCCCTTGCGGCAAGGAGCATACCCTGGCTTTCCACACCCCTTAGAACCGCCGGCGCAAGATTATTAACAACAATGATTTTCCTGCCAATAAGTTCTTCTGCACTATAATGATTCTTTATGCCTGCCACCAGTTGTCTCTCACCATCACCGGCATCAATCTTTAATACCAGCAGTTTGTCCGCATCCGGGTGTTCTTCAACCGCCTTTATCTCCGCAACCCTTAAGTCTATTTCAGAAAAGTCTTGAATACTTATCGTCATTATAATCCCTCGGCATCTGCATTAAAATTCCACTTTTTTACTGATTTTCGATTTTAACAAATGTCATTCTTGATTAGCAAGTTAAAACTCTACGTTAATACTTAACCCTTAAAAGGCATAAACCATTTGCTGGAACGGTATTTCCTGCCTTTGACCTGATTCCTGATTTTACTGTTTCTCTGAATTTTCCTATTGTCATCTTCCCCCTGCCAACCTCAAGCAGAGTCCCGACTATTGCCCTTACCATCTTATAAAGAAATCCGTCTGCTTCTATGGTGAAGAACAGATATTCTCCCTTCCTTCTGATCTCCAGCTTTTTTATAGTTCTTATACTACAGATAACATCAGATTTTGATTTGAATGTACTGAAGTCGTGTTTACCAATTAATGTTTTTGACGCCTTTTGCATTTTCTCAATATCTAAAGCCGTAGCGTAATAGTGGCAATAATTCCTGCCTATCGCGCTTCTGGTCTTGCTGTTAAAAATAGTATAACGGTAAACCTTAGATTTGGCGCTATATCTGGAATGAAACTTCTCAGGCACTTTTTTCGCAGATTTAACTACGATATCTTTCGGAAGATAGTAATTTATTGCCTGTACTAAATTAAAGAGAGGGATATTCGATTGAGTTTTAAAATTTGCAACCTGGCCAATTGCGTGAGTACCGGCATCTGTCCTGCCTGAACCATGAAGTTTTATCTCCTCATTAACCACTTTTACAATAGCTTTATTAAGCGCCTGATAAATTGTTTTACCACTCTTCTGCTGCTGCCAGCCGTCATAATTTGTACCATCATACTCTATAACAAGTTTTATATTGTTCACGAAAAATTCCCACAAGTGGTGGCAGCGCTGTTCATTGCATTATTAAAAACAGCGCTATCTAACGAATGATTAATGAATTGCGGATTTTACGAGGATTAAAAGAGGGGTGTTTGGCGGCGAAGCTACCCAGATCAGCCCAAAACTGGATAAGTTACAATCAAGGCTTTTCCCCGACACCAACACCCCGCTATAATAAGATCTCAACGTCTATACTTTTAAAAACAGCTAACATGCAGCTTACCGAATGAATAACCTGACCATCGCAACACACACACCTGATGCAACGTAAACTCTCAAGTTAGTTATTATTCTATTTACTACCCATTTGTTTGTCAACCATGAAAATATCCTTGAGAACTACAAGAGCGTATATTAATGCAAATAAAAGGGGCTTGAAGGATTGAGGGATTAAGGGATTGAAGAATTCCTGAATTCTTAAATTCTTATTAAAGGATCAATTATATAAGTGTTCTTTCTTATACTTATTCAGATAATTCGTATAGTTTGAGAAATAATGATAAGCTTTTTTATTCAGCAAAGAAGAGCGGATATTAATCTTACCTTCTTTAGATACATTGTCTGATAGCAGCAGTCTAAGTTCATCAAGGTTTGCATTATCAGGATCGTTATTCTCCAGATACTCGATACGCTCCATGATAGTATTAATAAGTGCAAAATAAGCTTCTTTATCCATATCAATGTTCGTCCCTATTTACGAGTAAACTCTTTTAAAAAAATAAATATTTCCGGTACAAACCTTACCGGGATTATCCAGCTTGTTTTTGTTAAACAAATCTTACATAACTTCCATGACACTTGATAAAATCGCTCAATGCGCTCTCTGCTACGGCACGCACATCCTCAGGTTTTTTACATATAAATTGTGCTTCTGCTTGGAACATAGACAAAAGTTCTTCTGCAGTATATTTTGCACATCTATTAAACGCAATATCCTGTTTATACATTGTTATATTACTCCGTATGTAACATACCCTTAACAAACAGTTTCTTTTATTATCGTCAAATTCACACAAATCTTTACCTGAAAACCCCTAAAATACCATTTTTTCTCGTATTTATTTCAATTCAACCATATATTGAAGTTTCACATGTCAGGTACATTCAGATGTTAAATCGTTCGATTAAGCTCACGTTTATGTCTGATTCAAAAAATACTTGCCTATTCACCTCACAAGCTTATAATTAAGTTTAATATGAGAAAATACTTAACAATACACATCTTAATCATGTTATTAATATTCATTTCATTTCCAATTATACAATCTGGAGCAAAATCACTCGTAAACCTGCGTCCATATTATAAGGAATTGTCTGTTGCTCAGGTACAGGAAATACCTAACGTCTCAATACGTAAGAAAGAGGTATGGGGGTTTTATGGACACAGTACAATTGATAGCGATTTCCATCTGAAAACAATCAATGATGATAAGGTTGTAGTAGACTCTGTCACTGGCCTGATGTGGCATCAGTCCGGTTCTGATAAATATTTTAGTTGGAAAAGAGCAAAGAGGTGGATAGACAAGTTGAACAAAGAAGGTTATGCAGGTTTTCACGACTGGAGATTGCCGACTGTAGAGGAAGCAGCATCACTATTAGAATCTGAGAAGAAGAGTGGTAATCTGCACATAGACCCTGCATTTGATAAAAAACAATGGAGCATCTGGTCATGCGACAGTCATATATCGGATGACAGTCTTACTTTGAATGGTGCGTGGCGCATCTCCTTCAGCGATGACACCGTATCATGGGGCAGCAACAGCTTAGATTTATTCTATATTCGTCCGGTACGTTTAAGCAAATGATATCCGCCCAACAGACCGGTGGGCAGGCCCGCCAAACAAACAGTCTGGCTGGAAGCTTGATTATTTTTCTTTCTTCGATTTGTTGCCCAAGTAAATTGATTCATAAAAGAAAGGGTAAAGAGTATGTCCCCCTTGATCAAGATGATCAAGATAATATTAAGGCACATTATATAATTGACATCTTTTAAAAGGTTTGTTAACCTGCTAGGCCGTAAGTCAAAATTACATTAAGAATTACAACTAAAAAAATGATTACACTCTTTTTTCGTACTATATAAACTTTATCTAAGAGATACAAGGAGTCCTGAAACGGTATACCTGGCTTTCGCTTTCGGTTTTATTGTGCTTGTTTTTACTAGCTTCGGTATTGAAAAGCTATGGTCAAAGCATATAAACGCAAAGGCCGTCAGGTTCTTTCTATTCCCCGGCGCTGTAATACACGAACTCAGCCATGCCTTCATATGTCTGATTACCGGTACTACCATAAAAGAGCTGAATATATTTAAACTTGAGAACGGTAATATACAGTATGACAGACCGAAAATCCCATTCCTCTTTGATTTCTTTATTGCAACAGCGCCTATCTTCGGCTGTGCATTCATCCTGATACTAATCTCCATAATCCTGGGAAATCCCATTCGCGTAGAAGAATCCTTACCTAATGAGATGACATTTTCCATCAAGATAGTATTTGATTACGCAAAAAACTTCCTGGATATGATATGGCTGACGCTCAATGCATTCTGGCAAAGCGGTTTCCGTAGCATAAGTTCTGTATTATTCATAATAGCATCAATCATTTTCACTGTAACAATGGCTCCACACAAAAGCGATATAAAGTATATAGTGTTGGGCTTTATCATCCTGGGGTCAGCTTTATTTGCCCTGGAATGGTTCGGAATATCTCTGCTGGGTTATAAATGGTGGGATAAGGCGTTAGACGATTCGTGGAAAATACTCACTTACATCATTTCAATATTGCTGACCATCCTCTTTATATCTTCCATA
>JBHHYW010000280.1:0-4395 GCA_046757745.1 Candidatus Scalindua sp. | reverse complement strand
GCTGACCAATTCTGGAGAGAGTATACATTCGGAAATGTGCGTGAAAGAAAATTCGGGGAAATATGGGAAGATAAATCAAATTCACTCCTGACAAAATTAAAAGATAAAAAACACCATGTCAAAGGCCGATGTTCTAAGTGCAAGTGGCTTGATATATGTGGCGGAAACTTCAGGGCACGTGCAGAGGCATACTATGGTGACAAGTGGGAACCAGACCCGGCATGTTATCTGACAGATGAGGAAATCGGTTTACTTGTGGACGAGCCTTTAACGGTCAAATGAATTATTAAAGCTCATGTTTTTAATCAAGTCCCCATCCCCCCCCTTCACAAAGGGGGATTTATCATTTAGCCCATCAGGATTTCCTGTATCTTGGAAACCCCCTTTCCGAACTCTATCTTATAACCGTTTTCATGCAGGATCTTCTCGACTGCAGAGATTGCCAGAACTATATCAAATTCGTTAACATAGCCCATATGTCCAATCCTGAACATCTTGCCTTTTAATTCATCCTGTCCGCCGGTTATCGTAACCCCGGTTTCATCTCTCAATTTTTTAATAGCTGAATCAATGTCTATTCCCTCAGGGACTTTTACAGATGTCAGAACATTACTCGATACATCACCTGCAAAAAGCTCAAGTCCCAGGGCCTTTATACCCTCTCTTGTTGCGTGTGCCAGCCTCGCATGCCTGGACCAGACATTTTCAATACCTTCTTCCCTGATCATTGACAAAGCTTTACCCGCCGCCATAATAAGAGTGATTGCGGGTGTATATGCTGTGGTTTTGTTGCTTAGCGCTTTTTGCATCTTCTTAAAACTCCAATAATACTTTGGCAAATCAGATTTCTCAATTGACTCCCACGCACTCTGTGCAACACATACAAAAGCCAGTCCCGGAGGAAGCATACAACCCTTCTGTGAACCTGTAACCGCAATGTCAATACCCCAGTCATCCATCATTAGCGGATGGACACCAATTCCTGATATAGCATCTACTACCAGTAATAAGTTATGGCCCTTAACAACCTTTGCTATACCCTCAATATCATGAACCACACCGGTTGAAGTTTCGCTTAGTGTAACGAATACAGCCTTTATATCATTTTCCCTTTTTATTGTATCATCCAGAACGTCAGGATCTGCGGCCTCTCCGTTTTCTACATCAACAGGTACCACGTTTACACCAAAGGTTTCGCAAATTTGCACCCATCTTTCGCCAAATTTACCACCTCTGACTACTACCGCTTTGTCACCCTGAGAGAGGGCGTTAGCTACACACGCCTCCATTCCGCCTGTACCGGAAGATGCAAACGTAAACACCTCTCCCTCTTTAGTCTGAAAAATATATTTTAAATCCTCCGACACACTTGCAAATATCTCTGAGAACTCGGAAGTTCTATGGTGAATCATCGGGCTTGCTTCTGCCAGGACCACATCCGGTGGTATCTGTGTGGGACCCGGTGTAAACAAATAAGTCTTTTTCATATTTTTCCCTTTACTATTACTAAATTGAGCGATTTTATATTTACATACCATTGTAGCCGCTGGCTTCCTGCCCGAACAGGTACAGGCGGGTAGCCTGAATTTTTCAACATTTGATGGGTTCACGTAAGTTGCGCAACCTCAAGGTTGCGACTACAAAATCGCTCAATTTAGATATTAATCAAATTTTCATTTTTAAACAGTTCAAAATGAATTCGCAACGCATGGATTCTAATACAATAAACATCTATAATCAACTACTTTTAAATACTTGACTAAATATGGAAAAACATTTCAATAAAATAAATATTTGATATATAAAAAATTTTTTATAGAATTGCCAGAAAGTATGTAAGAATTTGCAGGAATAAAAGCCGAACCATGTTTTTAGATAATATTTCTCCATAACCTCTGTTTGCGAAGCAAACCAAGAAGTTAGCGACCTGCCCGACATCGTCGTTCGGGGGGGCTGAGCTGAAAGGAGCTAATTTATGATATTAGATAAAATCTATTCACACAAACTTAAAGAGTTGGAAGAGGCTAGAAAGCTTGTCTCAATAGAATCTTTGAGAGAAAGATGTAAAGGTTCCACACAAACAGGGAAATTCAGCAAGGCAATTAAGAGAGACAATGGAATTAAGTTTATTGCCGAGGTCAAAAAGGCATCGCCTTCTGCAGGGATAATAAGGGAAGACTTTAATTATGTCAACATAGCGATAGAATATGAAGCAGGTGGCGCTTCTGCAATATCAGTGCTGACCGATAAAGAGTTTTTCATGGGAGATATAAAATATCTTACTGAGATAAGAGAGGCAGTCAACGTGCCTGTCCTTAGAAAAGATTTTGTAATCGACCCGTACCAGATATACGAGGCAAGGGCTGCTGGCGCTGATTCGATCCTACTGATTGCAAGGATTCTTACTCAGGAACAGATTGACACATTTCTCGCTCTTGCCCACAAACTGGAGATGGAATGCATGGTTGAGGTTCATAATAAAAACGAATTAGAGAAGGTAATGAAAACAGAGGCGGCAATTATCGGTATCAACAACAGAAATCTTGACACATTAGAGACTAATCTTGAGGCCACATTTCAACTCTATCCCCTCATCCCGAAAGAAAAGATTATCGTAAGTGAAAGCGGAATCAAGACAAGGGCGGATATCCTGAAGCTTGAAGAAGCCGGCATTGATGCAATATTAATAGGTGAAACCTTAATGCGCAGCAAAGATATCTTTCTGAAGACAAAAGAATTATTCGGAAATTAGATAAGGATGATTTATCAAAATATAACCCTGGAATCCTCACGAAAGTGAGGAAGCCTCGCTTCCCCAGACAAAAGGCGTCGAGAACTTTTCGTAAGGAATCCAATTTCTATCCTTTGAGGTATGGACAGATTCGTTTGTCTCTTGAACCAAAATATTTCTTCACTTCTGTAAAATAGTATGTTTAAATATATCACTTCAAAAAGATTGTTGTTAATTCATAAATAAAGAGGATATTTCTATGAGGAAAAAAAGGTTTTTGATTTCAGCAGTGATAGTTGCGTTCTTTTCATTCTGGTTAACATTTAACGATAATGCCATGGGCATGAGGCAGGATGCTGACGCTGGATTACAACTGGACATAATCAGGAAAAATCTCGCTACCTATTCAAAGATGAAAGCGACAGATGCAAGAGAATACTATGAAGAGGCGCTCAATGAACTTTATGCATTGATCGATGTATTTGCAGGTACAGAAGAGGCGCTGGAAGCAAAGTTTTACATTGGAGTTACTCACAACCTATTAGGCAATTTTGAAGAAGCCATCAAATACTTTGATGATGCATTAAGCTTTCAGGATGAAATCAATCAAAATTTCCAGGCAAGGTTATTGTATTTTAAGGCGCAAGCCCTTTTAGGAGATGGCAGAATACCTGAGGCGAAAGAGGTTATTGCTGAATTAAGAAAAATCGAACCCGGTGCGGCCAACGCCTTCGGCAAGGAACTGGGTGGCACTATGAGGGTCGGAATGAATGCGCCGGATTTTCACACTAAGGATTTTGAAGGAAACCCGGTAAATCTGTCACAATATGAAGGACAGATTATCATCATGAACTTTTGGGCAACATGGAATGACAAATGCATTCAGGAATTACCAGAGATAAAGAAGTTGTACAGAAAACTTAAGGGTCCTGATATTCAATTCATTGGAATCAGCAGTGATGATAATATTGAAGATTTAAAGGGTTTTGTTCGCCAAAACAGTATAGAATGGCCTCAAATATGTGAAGAAATGCGATATAAAGGCATGATGTCCAAACTGTATGACGTAAATATAATACCCATAATATTCGTACTGGATCAAAATGGCAGGGTTCAGTATATCGGAAATAACAAGAAAAAGATTGAGCAAATCGTTACTGCGCTGATTGTCAGAGCAGAAAAGAAATCTGGATATTAATCAAAGAAAGCCATTATAGTATAGTACCAGGCTAAACAACGGGAGCAGGTTTATAACTCTGACTCACAAAAAGGTCGCAACTGCATATGCCGTCTTTCTCTATCTCCTCCACGTGGTATTCACACGGGCAGACAATCTTTGCATCCGTCTCTTTGTTGTCAGAAAGAATTCTGCACGGACAATAAAAAAACCCGTTCTTTAATTTCCTCTTTGCCAGAGCCTTGATTATCTTTTCCACATGTTTCGAATCCGGGTTCAGCTCGTAAGGACTGGACGCGGCATAGTCTTCGACTAATTTACGAGCATCTGTTTCTAACTGTACTATTCCATCATCCAATGCAATTACCCCTTTTCATAAAGTAGCTATAATTTTGAATTTGGATTTCTTATACTTCAAAGCAAATCCTCACGTTAGTCTCTTAACAAAAATATTTTGACCAATTTTGTCAAAAAAAAAATGTATTAT
>JBHHYW010000279.1:0-4423 GCA_046757745.1 Candidatus Scalindua sp. | reverse complement strand
GCTATTCGCATACCTCTTTCAACTACAAATTTGTCCTTACCTTGATTGCATAATATAATACCTATTTCACCTCTGTAATCGCTATCGATTGTACCGGGTGAATTGACTATTGTAATACCATGTTTTAATGCCAACCCGCTTCTAGGTCTAACCTGCGCCTCATAACCATGAGGCAACGCAATAAAAATACCTGTTGGAATTAACATGATTTCATTTCTTTCTACGGTTGCTTGATTTTCAACTGCTGCGTAGAGATCCATGCCGCTCGCTGCCGGACTCATATAACCTGGTAATGGCAGGTCTTCGCAGCCTTTTTTTCTCTTTATCTTCAGTTTTATTCTTTGCATTGCTACATTTCTGACCGGAAATAGTAACTTCTTCGATTATTGCCTGAATTATCAGTTCTACTTCAGCCATCCGTCCAACACCAGTCCGGCCTGAGGCTAACCTGCCTTTTCCAGGCCCTATAAACTTAAATCCCACTTTTTGAAGAACCTCTATGTTTCTTTGCGTTATAGGATTAATGTACATCCTCTCTTCCATTGCAGGTGCAATCAGAACAGGGACATTTGATGCCATTACAATACTGGTCAGTGCATCATCTGCAATACCAGACGCCAGCTTACCAATAATATTAGCAGTTGCTGGTGCAATTACGACTATATCTGCTTTATTTGTAATGGAGACATGTTGAGGATCATACTCGTTGTCATCGATAAAAATATCTGTGATAACCTTATTTTGCGAAAGTGTCCTGAAAGTCAACGGGTTAATAAAATTCTGTGAGGATTTTGTCATTATAACCGTAATATCAAAATCCTGACTTTTTAACTTGGAAACTATTGATGCAGCTTTAAATGCAGCAATACTACCGGTTACACCGTATATTATATTCTTAGACATTCAGATCCCAGCTTTAGGATAGATTTAAAATATCTTCAATCTCTTTTACGGCATCGTCTAACCTGTCATTAACAACACAGTAATCATAATACTTGCTATATTCCATCTCCTCCCTGGCGACAATAAATCTTTTGTCTATGACAGTGTTATCATCTGTAAGCCTGTTCTTCAGTCTTAGTTTCAGCGTTTTGTCATCAGGCGCCTTTATGAATATAGATATTGCCTCTGGCATTTTTTCCATAATCTGCAATGCCCCCTTTACATCAATAGCAAGTATTAGTATCTCTTCATTATCAATTGCTTCTTTAATGAGCGCAACAGGCGTTCCGTACAAAGAACCACAGTATTCAGCGTATTCTATGAATTTATTTTCATCTATAAGTTTCTCAAATTCGCTTTTTTTTATAAAACAATACTCAATACCGTCTCTTTCACCATCCCTGGGCTTTCTCGTAGTATAAGAAACCGATTGTTTAATTTTAGGGTTTTTTGTCAGTAGATTACAAATTGATGTCTTGCCACTCCCTGATGGACCTGAAATAATTACTAACTTGCCTTTTCCCCTTTCACCAATAATACTATCCTCAAGCATAAATTTAAGAATTACCCAGTTACTCTACATTTAGTACCTGTTCTTTTATTCTTTCTATCTCAGTCTTGATCGTAATTACATTTTTGATTATGTCTGCGTTATTTGCTTTGGCTGCAATTGTGTTAGCCTCACGGAACATTTCCTGTACTATAAATTCCAATTTCCTGCCATTCGGGTCTTCATTTTCCATCACATTGTTAAGTAATGAAATGTGACTTCGCAGCCTACCCAACTCCTCTGAAATGTCACACCTGTCAGCAAAGATTGCAATTTCCCTGCTTAAATCATTCATTTCTATTTTATTTTCCGTACCTGCCAGTAGAGAAGAAACCCTCTCCTTAATTCGCTTACTATACTCCAAGACTACATTTGGGGCCATAGTTTCTATTTCATCCAGTAAGTCGGAAATCCTGGTTTTCCATTTTTCTATTTCCGTTTGTAGGTTTCTGCCCTCAGCTATTTTCATACTTTTTAAATCATCCACTGAAATCCTGATCAAGTGTTCCAACTCCTTCCAGAAATCATCATCCTGTATTTTTCCGTTCCCTGAATCCTTCTTAAACTCCAGTACACCGGGAAGGGAAATAAGGTTGTCTAATGAGATATCCTGTATCGAGAAGATCTCCTTTCCGGCTTCACTTATCATGTCATGATACTTTTTTAGTGTGTCTTTGTTAATCATACATTTTGGCGCCTGGTCATATACTTTGTACTCTATTGCAAGATTAACAGTCCCCCGAACCAATTCTTTCTTTAATAGTCTCTCAATCCTGTCTTCGTAACCCATTAACAATTCGGGTATCCTTGTATTAATCTTCAAATATTTATTATTTACAGAACGCATTTCTACTAGAATCGTCTTCTCTTCATCCCTTATCTCTGCCCTTCCAAAACCGGTCATACTCTTAATCATTTTCCCCTTCCGCTATTTATTTCTATTAATTTTCTTCGCTCTTTTGTTCAGTATCAGTGACATCAACTGCCTTCATGCCCATAGTAGCGCCTCCCACTCCTTCAACTTCAACATCTCCTGACGTATCTTGTGAATGGTCATGGCCGGCAAGTTCTTTAATAACAGTAGTACCTTCATGTCCGGAATGGTCGGGCGCTGATTCCTGAAGTAATGTAGACATTTCACCTCGAAGAGTATCGGTTCCATGTATTGACGATAATGTCAATTTTGTAAGCAAAAGCGTAGAAACAATAAATATTGCACCCACCAGGTAAGTAACCTTAGCCAGAACGCCACCCGGCTGCGTCCCCAGGGCAGACTCGTCAGCCAAACCGCCAATAGCGGCCAAACCGCCGCCCTTTCCCGCTTGCAACAGTACGCATCCAATCAAGACAATACATGAAAGTATTAAAGTAGTTTTTAAGACTCCTGACCAGTGAAATGCATAAAACATTGCCAGTATACCAAAAACTATCACTATAGCAGTAATCCATTTTAATTTCATAAAAATGCACCTCTTCCAAATCAAACAATAAAATTTACAGATAAAATAAATTTATAGCTAGAAAACTAAAATCTAAGACAACCTGACTGCCGTAGAAACTATTTCTAAAAATGACTCCGGATCTAAACTTGCTCCTCCAACAAGAGCGCCGTCAATTTCAGGTTGTCCTAAAAGCTCGTCAGCATTTTTAGGATTTACACTCCCTCCATACTGAATTCTGATACTTTGAGCCGTGTCATTCTCATATTTACTTTTAATTGCATTCCTTATAAAGGTATGTACTTCGTTGGCTTCTTCAGGTGTCGCAGTCTTTCCGGTGCCTATTGCCCAGACAGGTTCATAAGCAATAATCAGTTCCTTTGCCTCCTCTGATGACAAGCCTGCCAGTCCCTCTGACAACTGATTTCCAACAACCTCATTAGTTTTATCAGCATCCCTCTCTTCCTGCTTCTCTCCAACACACATGATTGGTTTCAAGCCACAGGAAAGGGCTGCTTTTATCTTTGAATTTATCATTGAATTCGTTTCCTGGAATATCGTTCTTCGCTCAGAATGCCCGATTATCACATGCGTGCAGCCAACATCCCTAAGCATTGATCCTGAAACCTCTCCGGTAAATGCCCCGCTCTCTTCCAGATACATATTTTGTGCGCCAACATACACCTTGCTGTCACGAAGGATTTCACATGTATCCATTAGAAAAACAAAAGCAGGAAATACTCCAATATCTACAGCATTTGAATTAACTGATTCGCCACAAAGCTTTCTTGCCAGACATCGAGCCTCATCCATTAGCAGGTTCATTTTCCAGTTGCCGGCTATAAATTTTTTCTTCATCTGATTGTATTGTTTGCGGGAAATGAGCCCATTAATTTCATATCAATACACCTTTTACTTACATCCTTAAGCGCACGCTTAACCTTTTCATCAGAAGCATGGCCCACGAAATCAATAAAAAAGCAATAATCCCATGCCTTTTTTCTTGTTGGCAATGGTTCTATATCCGTCAGGTTTATATTATGTTTTTTGAATGGTTCCAATATCTTAAGAAGCGCGCCTGTCTCGTTCTTTGTATGACACATAATGGCTGTCTTATCATTACCGGTACGTGGCGGGAATTCACGACTCAAGACAAAGAACCTGGTTATATTGTTAGCATAGTCCTCAATATTACGTCGCAGTATTTTTAAACCGTATATCCTTGCTACTTCCGAGTGGGCAATCGCAGCAGAATTTTTACCTTTTGCCGCAATCTTTGCCGCTTCAGTCGTACTGCCGACATCCAGGAGTTCAATCTTTTCAAAATTTTCAGCCAGCCACAATCTACATTGAGCAAAAGCCTGAGACTTTGAGTATATTTTCTTTATGTCGCTTATTTTGCAATTAGTTATCAGATTGTGATGCACAGGCATGATAATCTCTGCACAAACCTTCACATCACACTCAATGAACATATTCAGGGTTTCTCTGA
>JBHHYW010000278.1:0-4431 GCA_046757745.1 Candidatus Scalindua sp. | reverse complement strand
CATGCAAGAGCTTTGCTGCCGCCAATACCTGAAGAAAAGGTATATCTGCCGTATCTTGGCTGGGCTCTTGACGCCGGCATGGCAACTCTTTATGCAGAAGAGGTAATAGAGGTGTGTAAATACATTATAGGCCCTAACCCTGTTGAAGGAATATGGTTAGGTGCTGCTACGGATATCATTTTACGTGAAAGAGGCATAGAGTTTGTTGATGGTACAGCGCCTGGATTTGCGGCAGTCGTAGGAGCAGCTCCTACAAACGAGATTGCAGTGCAAATAGCAACCGAATTACAGGAAAAAAACTTATACGTTTTTATTTCTGCAAACACTGACGGAAAGTCTTTTGCCGAACAACTTGATGAAGAGGGAGTACAGCTTGGATGGGAAACCAGGTTGGTGCCATTCGGGAAGAGTATAACGGCTACCATTTATTCTCTTGGTTTCGCAAATAAAGCAGCGTTGTCTTTTGGCGGCATAGCGCCTGCTGATTTTACAAAAAATCTGATTTATAACAAGAACAGGATCTTCGCATTTGTACTGGCTCTGGGAGAAGTTGATGATGAAAAATATGCCAATGCAGCAGGCGCAATAAATTATGGCTTCCCGACAATTGCAGATACAGACATTCCAGCGATATTGCCGACTGGAATTTGTACCTACGAGCATGTCGTTCCGCTTGTACCTCATGACAAGATTGTTGAAAAATGTATAGAAGTAAGGGGCCTCAAAGTAGCGGCTGCCAAGGCAGACATTCCTGTGCCATACGGCCCTGCTTTTGAAGGTGAAAGGATCAGGAAGGATGACATGCAGATAGAGATAGGCGGGCCGGGCACACCATCATTCGAATATGTTGTAATGAGAGACAACAGCGAAATTGAAGATGGCAAGGTAGAAGTCGTTGGCCCGGATATGGATGAAATGGAGCAGGGGCCCGGCAAACCATTAGGAATCTACGTTGAGGTATCAGGACGCAAGATGCAGAGTGAATTTGAACCTATCTTTGAGAGAAGAACACATCATTTTCTCGGTGAGTCACAAGGTTTTTTTCATATGGGACAAAGAGACATTATCAGGCACAGAATCAGTAAAGACGCCTATAATAAAGGATTCAGATTACTACACGTAGGCAAGATAATTCATGCCAAATATCATGAAGAATACGGCGCATTATTAGATAAAGTTCAAGTTACGTTGTATACAAATAAAGAGGATGTCGAGAAAAAACTTGATGAGGTAAAGGCGGCATTCGCTGAACGTGATGAAAGGGCCCTCGGAATGACAGATGCATCCGTAAACCAATTTTATAGTTGTACATTATGCCAAAGTTTTGCGCCCAGTCACGTATGTATAATATCGCCTGAGCGTTCTGGATTATGTGGCGCTGTAAGCTGGTTGGATGGGAAGGCAGGCTATGAAATAACACCAACAGGGCCTAACCAACCTATTGAGAAAGGCAAAGTATTAGATGAAAAGCTGGGGCTTTGGGAAGGGACAAACGAGTTTTTGTACCAGAACTCTAACAAAGAATTTGAACAGGTGAGCATGTACAGCATGGTTACAAATCCAATGACAAGTTGCGGTTGTTTCGAGTGTATTTCTGCAATGTTGCCGATGACAAACGGAATTATGACGGTGGATAGAGACTTCACAGAAATGACTCCATGCGGAATGAAGTTCTCAACACTTGCCGGAACCGTGGGAGGCGGCATACAAACACCGGGATTCGTGGGACATAGTAAGTTTTACATGAGCAGCAGTAAATTTATATCAGGAGACGGTGGCCTTGCCCGGCAGGTTTGGATGCCAAAACAACTTAAGGATGAGATAGGAGATGCAATCAGTGAGGCGGCAGAAAAAGCGGGATTAGAAGATTTCCTCAGCAAGATAGCAGACGAAACAATTGCCCAGACAGAAGAAGAAGTCTTAGAGCACATGCAAAAAGTAAATCATCCGGCGCTAACAATGGAACCTATGTTTTAAAATGAAGGAGGAAAAAATGAACGAAATAAATTTTCAAGACGATGAGAAAAAAGACAATCAACGCTTCGACCCCATAGGCGAAAAGCTTATGAAGAGCCGAACAATAATGATTACAGACGTAATTACTAAACGATTGGCTCAAAGGACAATAGCACAACTTCTTATACTGGAACAGGAAGACCCTGAAAAAGAAATTAAAGTCTTCATTAACTCCCCAGGAGGAGATGCAGATGCAGGATTTGCAATATACGACATGATGAAGTTTATAAAACCTAAAATCATAAATGTATGTGCGGGTGTTGCTGCAAGCGCTGCAGTAATAATCCTTCTGGGTACTGGCAAAGAAAGCAGGGTCAGTCTGCCAAATTCCAGAATACTTATCCATCAACCGTCAACTGGAGTTCATGGCACAGCCTCAGATATACAAATAGAGGCTAGTGAAATACTGAAATGCCGTGAGAAAATCAACAGAATGATATCCGAAGAAACAAACCAAGGGTTTGAAAAAGTAGAAAATGATACAAGAAGAAATTACTGGATGTCTGCCGAAGAGGCAGTTGAATATGGATTAATAAGTAAAATAATTAAAGCTCAAAGTGATTTAAAATAATAAATTTTTACAAAATACAATATAGAGGATCGAACATATGGCACTGACAGGTCTTGAGATTTTTAAACTTCTCCCGAAAACTAACTGCAAAAAATGTGGAAGGCCGACATGTCTGGCATTTGCAATGCAATTGGCACAAAAGAAGGCTGAGTTGAAAGACTGCCCTGACGTAAGCGAAGAGGCAAAAAGCATACTAGGCGAAGCATCGGCTCCACCGATTAAGTTAGTTACAATAGGAAGTGGTAAAAAACAAGTAAGCGTAGGTGAAGAAAACGTACTTTTCAGGCACGACGAGAAATTCTATAACCCAACCGGAGTCGCCGTAACCTTAAGCGACGATCTTGACGACGAGGCATTCAATGAGAGGCTGAAGAAGATAAATAGTCTCAAGTTCACACGTGTGGGGACAGAAATTGAGATAGATCTTGTTGCATTGCTAAATAAAAGCGGAGATGCGTCCAAATTTGCGGAGAGAGCAAAGAATGTCAGCGATAACACACATTTAACTATTATACTGGAGAGTAAATCCGCAGATAATATGAAGGCTGCCTTAGAAACCTGCGCAGACAAAAAACCGTTAATTTATGGAGCGAATTCAGAAAATTGGGAGGCTATGGCAGCCATTGCAAAAGAAAAGAGCTGCCCAATGACAATAAGCGCCCCTATTCTGGAAGAACTGACAGATCTGACTGAGAAGATTAAGGAAGTTGGTGTTACAGAGATTGTCCTGAATCAGGTTTCAGAAAGCACCAAAGCGATACTACAGGGACTCACAAAGATTAGAAGAGCAGCGTTAAAAAAGGCATTTCGACAACTCGGCTTCCCTGCCTTAACATATATGCCAAACAGTGATCCCGGACAGGAGATTGCAAGTGCTAGTGCTTTTATTTCAAAGTATGCGGGAATAGTGGTAGTCGATTCATGTGAGCCGTGGCAGATCATGCCGCTGCTAACCGTACGCCAAAACATCTTTACTGACCCTCAGAAACCTGTTCAGGTTGAACCAAAACTTTATGAAGTCGGCCAGGCAAATGAAGATTCACCTGTCCTTTTCACAACAAATTTCTCACTGACCTACTACACTGTTGAAGGTGAAGTGGAAGCAAGCCGCACACCGGCATATATTCTGGCTGTTGAAACCGAAGGAACTTCCGTACTGACGGCGTATTCTGGCGACAAACTTAACGAAGACGTCATCTCAAAGGCTATGGCAGATTCAAAGATAGAAGAAAAAGTTAAACACAAGAAATTAATAATTCCAGGTCTCGTTGCAGTTCTTTCAGCCAAGATACAGGAAAAAACAAATTGGGAAGTTCTCGTAGGCCCAAAAGAAGCCTCCGGATTACCAACGTACCTTAAAACTACATGGCATTAGATGTAAATTTTATTTTAGAATCTTCAACAATCGTAATCAATTATTTACCAATGGAATCTTAAACGAATACCTGATAAGCACCAAATTGCAAATCCCAAATAATTTACCCCGTAAGATTTATAAATTTAATGTACAATATTTACTTATTTCTCAAGTTAAATCAGTTTGTTTGCATGCACATGAATTAATATTATTTATCTAACGGGGCGGGCAAATCCAAATAAATGCAAAATTCCAAATAAACTGTTTTAATCATTGATCTAAGTTCGTTATAACCAAGCCGAGCTTGGTCATATGAATATTGTAATTTGTTTGTGATTTGTTAGTTAAGATTTTAGATTTTATTCATGTACCATGTCTGAAAATAATAATACTTTCAAAATACATTTTCTGCCTAATGACAAGATTGTGGAAATCAAGAATGGAAACACGGTTCTTGATGCTGCACACAATGCTAATATCTACATTA
>JBHHYW010000277.1:0-4434 GCA_046757745.1 Candidatus Scalindua sp. | reverse complement strand
TGACTATTGTAACCTTCTTCATCCTTACAATCATTTATGTTACTCCCTGTATCTTCTTTTTGGCTATCCTGGCCCATCCCACCGCCGCTGCCTGCTGATCTCCAAGAAATATTGAAATCTGTCTGATCGCCGCTTTCGCCTCCGGGATCTTAACCTTTTCGAAAAGGTTGACTCTCTGAGATGTGATATTCAGTTCCTGTTCGAGACGGCGCAGCCGCTCCGTCAGCACAGATTCTTCTCCCTGTAAAGATATCATTTTACCGATAATGTCGACCGCCTTATCAACCCATAAAGGATATACAAACAGATCGTACCTCTTGATATCTATACGCGTCTCAACAAAGACAGGAATATCCACACCAGCTACATTTTCAACACCGGTTTCGATCCCTTTTAACATAATTAAATCAGAAAGGCCTACTTCCTCGCCAAGCAGACAAGCCCATGGGATTATCACTTCCCTTAATCTGTTGAATTCAGATGCTGTCCTTTCAAGCTCAACCCTTACCCCCTCAATCTCCCTCTGAAGCTGCTGCTTTTTTATGTTAAGGATTGGCAGATAGCGCTTGTAACGCTTGAGACTGTCCTTCTGCCTCTTCAGCTCTGTCTTTGTAAGCTTGGTCTTCTTCATAGATTATCTTTCTTCCGGCCAGAACTTATTTATCAGTTCTGTCCTGACCCCTGTCTCTTCAGGGGTAAAACATTCAGAAAGTATTCTCCATCCTGTATCGAGCGCCTCTTCCAGTGATATATCTACAGACAGATCCATCAAATTCCGCTCAAAAAGAACGCCATATTTAAGGAACCTGTTATCACTCCGGGTCATTCTGAAACCCATCGCCTTTTTCTCTAATACCTCCTGATAATATGCATAAAGCTGTACCATGGCATCCATCAAGGGCCTATGATCATCCCTTGTTTTTTTATTTACAAACTGTTTCAACCTGCTTAAAGATCCGAAGGGTTCAATCCTGCCATTGTGAAGATAGTACTGTCCCTCTGTGATATAACCTGTATTGTCCGGCACGGGGTGAGTCACATCATTACCCGGCATTGTTGTCACTGAAAGGATAGTTACAGAACCGGCGTCTTCAAAATCTACGGCCTTCTCATATCTGGCGGCAAGCTGACTATACAAATCCCCCGGATATCCTCTATTTGATGGAACCTGTTCCATTGTGATGGCAATCTCCTTGAGTGCATCACAGAAATTCTTCATGTCTGTCAGTAGAACAAGAACCTTTTTACCATGAAGGGCAAAGTTCTCCGCAATGGTAAGGGAGATGTCGGGCACCATAATACACTCCACAACCGGATCTGCTGCCGTATGGACACATAGAATAGAGTGGCTCAGAGCGCCTTCACTTTCAAGGGTATTCTTCAAAAAAAGATAGTCATCGTATCTCAGCCCCATCCCTCCAAGGATGATTATATCTACTTTTGCCTGAAGGGCTACGCGGGACAGAAGTTCATTGTAAGGTTCCCCCGACGTTGTAAAGATAGATATTTTCTGTGATTCAACTAGTGAATTGAAAAGATCAATCATGGGAATGCCTGTATGTATCATATTAGATGGAATTAAACGTTTTGCCGGATTTACCGTGGGCCCGCCTATCTCTACAAGATTTTTTGTCAGTATAGGCCCTCCGTCACGCGGCTTTCCTGTCCCGTCAAAAATCCTCCCCAGAAGATTATCAGAAAAAGAGACCTCCATCTGTTTTCCTAAAAAGCGTACTTCATCGCTGGTGGAGATTCCGCCGCTGCCTGCAAAAACCTGGAGATAAACCAGCTTGCCGTCAATACGAATAACCTCGGCAAAAGAGTCGCCCCGCTCAGACTTAATAACAGCCAACTCACCATATCTTATACCGGTTGCAGAAAGTACTACTACGTTGCCTGATACCTGTGTAATCTTATTGTATATCTTCTTCATTCTCTTCCTTAACCATTGTTAATTTTTCGCCTTTTTTGTGCCTTGCTGTTTTAGATCTACTGAAGTGCGAATCCATTTCTGATTCCACAAGAGCCTGCCGAGATATGTGTGGTTCTATCACTGCGCATGCTTTTCTATATTTATGGAACCATTCTCTAATGAGCCTCTCATTTTCAAGAAAATCATTTGAATTCCATTCTGAGCTGTTGTAGTCCAGGAATAACTGTCTGTTCCTGTTAAAAAAGTTCCTGGCATCATCTTTATTATTTAGATCGAGAGTGGAATCTATAATTTCCTTAATCATTGAAAAGACCTTTTTCTGGCGCTCTTCTGAAGTAGCCATATCCACTGGATCAAAAGCATTCTGTTGAAGATATACATTATCAAGGAACTCGCCCTTAAGATATAATATATAATCATCCAGAGTTATCCCCTCTTCCCCCACGACTTTCATCATCTGGACAATCTCATGTGCTTTTGCCAGAAGTCTTACTGTATGATTCCTGGATCGAATGTCAATAATACCCGTATATTTTGACCAGCTATCGAGTGGGTCAATTGCAGGATAACGCCTGGCATCCGATCGTTCGTGTGATAATCCATGGAAGGCTCCCACAACCTTCAGTGTTGCCTGTGTTACCGGTTCCTCAAAGTTTCCTCCTGCAGGGCTTACCGTGCCCCCTATAGTAATAGAGCCTGTACTGCCGTCCCGCAGCCTTACCAGGCCTGACCTTTCATAAAATCCGGCGATAGTAGATTCCAGATAGGAGGGGAACGCTTCCTCTCCGGGTATCTCTTCCAGCCTGCTGGATCTTTCTCTCATGGCCTGCGCCCATCTCGAGGTCGAATCGGCAAGTATCAGCACATCAAGTCCCATCTGTCTATAATACTCAGCCATAGTAATGGCGGTATAAACAGACGCTTCACGGGCTGCAACCGGCATGGAGCTCGTATTGCAGACAATAATTGTCCTCTCTATAAGAGGCCTTCCCGTAGAATGGTCGATTATTTCGGGAAACTCTTTGATTGTTTCAACTACCTCCCCTGCCCTCTCCCCGCAAGCAGCGACAATCACTATATCAACCCTCGCATTACGGCTTGTTATCTGCTGTAAAACCGTCTTGCCTGCTCCAAAAGGGCCTGGAATACAATAAGTTCCTCCCTTCGCTACAGGGAACAGTGTATCTATTATCCTTATCCTTGTTATAAGCGGTTCCGCAGGGTCCAATCTCTCCCTGTATGATGTAACTGCCCTTTTTATAGGCCACTCAAACATCATACTTAGCGGTATAAGCGATCCTCTCTTATCTTTAATAAGCGCTACCTGTTCCTTCACACTATATTTTCCGCATTCGGCAATTTCTACTACTTCATATCTGCCGGACAGATGGAAGGGTACCATAATCTTATGCGCGAAACTACCTTCTTTAACAGTTCCAACGGCATCAGCAGCATGAAGTTTGTCGCCAGGCTTCACGCAGGGTGTAAACTCCCATTTCACATCTTCCGGCAGGGCGTTGATATGTTTACCTCTTTGCAGGAAAAAGCCCAACTCCCCGGCAAGCTTATGAAGGGGATTCTGAAGGCCATCATAGATCTGCCCCAGGAGTCCCGGCCCTAGCTCTACAGACAATAATTCACCAGTAAATTCAACAACGTCATCCATCTTAAGTCCTCTGGTATCTTCAAAAACCTGCAGATCGGCCCTGTTTCCCCTGATGCGGATGACCTCTGTTTTAAGACGGCTTTCATCTAATACGGCATAGGCAACCTCATTCTGTTTAACATTGCCCTCAAATTCAACCGTGATCATATTTTTATTTATACCAACGATCTTGCCTCTGTTTTTCATTACTTATCAAATTTTAAAATTAACCCCCAAGAGTTGATACTATTTTCGAAAATAACAAAAATAGTTAAATAAATTATCTTTATATAATGAGGAGATAGAAATGGAATTTTATAAAAACAGTACGAGTATTGTTATGTCATTGATTTACATGCTAAAACAATGTGCGTCTGTATTCAAGTCAAAAACGGGGATGTTTTGGGGATATTTGGGAAGCGGCGACTTGCTATAGTCCATAGAAACATGCAAACAGGTACGCAACTTTGATTAAGATTATGACTATATTCCTTCTTCTGACGTATTCCTGAAAGAAATTACCTTCTTTGAGGTACCGTACATCCAATCAACATATCTCGATAGTTCTCCTTTAGTTTCGTTAGTTGCAAGTGCATCAGCAAATGCTAGTGAGATAACATAGTCAGTACCACCGGCACAGCCGGTGGCTTGCGTAGCCCTAATAAGGGCGTTGTTACTAGCCCCCCTTAAGGGGGTACTTTGCATTCAATCTTTAATATTGGAATGCTATCAATTTGCTTGATTAAAAAATTATTAAATCTAATTCAATAGCTAACTACACTGGCTTCCCTAAGAGGGATTACTTAAATCTGAGTCATATTTGTCCTCTATCGACTCATTTGCTTCCTGATCTTGA
>JBHHYW010000276.1:0-4438 GCA_046757745.1 Candidatus Scalindua sp. | reverse complement strand
GGAAATCCATCAAGCATGCATACCTTCGGCGGGCAGGTAGGCAAAAAGATTGAAGAAGCCAGGGGAAAAGTTGCCCGGCTCATTGGCGCTCAATATACAACAGAAATAATCTTCACAAGCTGCGGTACAGAGAGTGACAGCACGGCAGTCTTCTCCGCCCTTCAGGCCTATCCGGACAGGAAGGAAATCATTACAACCAGGGTTGAGCATCCGGCAATCATGGCATTGGCGCCACATCTTGAAAAACAGGGTATTGCAGTAATACAGCTTAAGGTGGATAAATATGGCAACCTTGACCTGAACGAATATGATCGTTACCTTAATGAAGACACCGCCCTCGTTACTGTTATGGCTGCAAACAATGAAACAGGCGTCGTCTTCCCCGTAGAGAAGATGGCACTAATGGCTAAGGAGAAGGGTGTTCTTTTCCATACTGATGCTGTCCAGGCAGCAGGAAAGGTCCCGATAAATATGAACAACAGCGCAGTAGACATGCTGTCCATATCAGGGCACAAACTCCATGCCCCGAAAGGAGTTGGGGCACTTTATCTCAGGAGAGGAACAAGGTTTCGCCCATTTCTAAGAGGAGGCCATCAGGAGAGAAACCGAAGGTCAGGAACTGAGAATGTTACTTCTATTATCGGAATTGGAAAGGCCGTAGAGATTGCTCAAAACCATATCGATGAGGAGAACACGATAGTCAAAGTGATGAGAGACAGGCTGGAAGGGGAAATCCTCAAAAGAGTTCCAAGAACTATACTGAATGGCGACAAGAATAACAGGCTACCAAATACAACTAATATAAGCTTTGAGTTTGTCGAGGGCGAGGGAATACTCCTTCTCCTTAACGAACTTGGCATAGCAGCGTCCTCAGGCTCGGCCTGCACCTCTGGCTCATTAGAACCTTCTCATGTCTTAAGGGCAATGGGAGTGCCCTTTACTGCAGCACATGGTTCTATAAGGTTTTCTCTAAGCCGGTACAACACAATGGAAGAGGTAGACTACGTTATAGAAAACCTCCCTCCGGTGATCGAAAGGCTCCGTTCAATCTCTCCCTACTGGCAGAACGGTCGCCCGACCCTGGAATTTGAATCTCAATATAATTAAAGAGAACGGTACAACCTGCATATGTACATGGATTTCGTGACGAAATAATAAAGTGATATCCTTATTCATAAAGATTACTAATGATGACATATTTTACTCAAGGATTTCTCATGGAACTATGATGCAAAGAAACAGCAGCTAACGGTACTCTTATAAATATGAAACATGCAGAAGGCAAGAATATATTTGTTAAATCTATAGATGTGGAATGAAGGTTAGGCAGAACCAAAACAAAAACTGAAAAAACTGAAAATTGTTGAAATCTTGAGACACTTTGTTAAAATGTTCACTTCGGTAAAAAAACGATTATTGTTTCATACAATATATATATGACATTTTTGATTACGGCAAAAGAAGTTCAATCTGTACTAACATATCCGCTCTCCCTGAAAACAGTTGAGGTTGCGTTTAAGGCTTATGGCCAGGGCAAGGCTTGCATGCCTCCGAAGTCCTACCTGACATTCAAAGATGGCGACCTGCGTTCGATGCCGGCTTACATTAACGCCCCTGGCGTGAATATTGCCGGAATTAAATCAGTTAATGTCCACCCTGAAAATCATAAGAAATTCGGCCTGCCAACCGTTATGGCAACTATTCTCTTAACAGACCCGAAAAACGGGTTTAACATTGCCGTATTAGATGGTACGCACATTACTAACATGCGTACCGGTGCAGCAGGCGGTGTAGCGACGAAGTACCTATCCAGAAAAAACAGCAAAGTGATGGCCTTGATCGGCGCCGGCGCTCAAGCCTGCACTCAATTACACCATATCATGCTTACCAGGAAACTGAAAGAGATTCGTGTACACACACGTTCCGAGAAGTCCATGAGTAAATTCTGCAAAAAGATGTCCAGGGAGTATCCGGAAGTTACCTTCCTTCCGGAACCTGACGGCAAAAAAGCCTGCCGTGACGCTGATATTGTCACTACAACCACACCTGTCAGAAGACCAATTATCAGGAAGTCCTGGATCGAACCTGGTACGCATATTAATTGTATTGGCGCGGATGCGGAAGGAAAGCAGGAACTGGAAACCGCCTTGACTAAATCCTGTAAGATTGTTATAGATGAATGGAGGCAGGCCTCCCACTCCGGAGAAATTAATGTTCCAGTCACCAGGGGGAAACTAAATAAAAAAGACATCTACGCAGAACTCGGAGAGATTGTCGCCGGCAAGAAGCATGGTAGAACATCAGATAATGAAATCACTTTATTTGATTCAACCGGTTTGGCTATACAGGATCTTTCGACAGCTTTTGTAGTATATCTAGCGCTTATGAAAAAACGAAAGAAACCAAAACGTATAAAGCTGTTCTAATAAGAAATGGAAATCAAAATACATAATATTGGCGACAACATAGGGCCGAGAAAAATACTGTTGTTACGGCAACCACGCATGGGCATGGAAGCCATCGTAGTTGTTGACAACATAGCCTGCGGACCGGCCATTGGAGGCGTTCGCATGGCGACGGATATAACTATAGATGAAATCTATCGCCTCTCGCGGGCCATGACACTAAAGAATGCGGCTGCAGGTCTACCACATGGAGGGGCTAAATCCGGGATAATAGCAGATCCGGCCTGTAGCCGTGAGAAAAAGGAGAAACTGGTGCGTACTTTTGCCCGTATGATAAGAGGGCTGACAGAATACATTCCCGGTCCAGATATGGGAACAAACGAAGAGTGTATGGCATGGGTTAAGGATGAAATTGGCAGATCTGCAGGTCTCCCAAGGGTATTGGGAGGTATACCGTTAGACGAGATTGGGGCTACAGGATTTGGAGTAGCTGTGGCTGCAGAAGCGGCGGCCTCAGAAGCTGGGATCTCTATCAAAGGAAGCCGTCTTGCCGTGCAGGGGTTTGGAGCTGTGGGTAGACATGCCGCTAGATTTCTTGGCAAACGAGGTGCAATACTCGTCGCTGTTTCCGATAGCCATGGCGCAATCCAAAACCAGAATGGCCTGGACATAGACGCACTTATCAAGCACAAGAAGGAAGGTTCTCCGGTGCAATCATTTCCTGGCGGTCAGGCAACGGACAGCGATAAACTAATTGGCACAGAATGTGATATCTGGATTCCGGCAGCACGTCCGGATGTGCTGACTGAAAACAACGTAGATCAACTCAAGGCAAAACTGGTTATCCATGGAGCCAACATACCCGCCACAGAAACTGCTGAACAGCTGATGCACAAAAGGGGAATCTTGAATATCCCTGACTTTATAGCCAACGCAGGCGGAGTCATTTGTGCAGCCGTAGAATTTCACGGAGGGTCTGAAGGTCAGGTCATGGAGACAATTGAAGAAAGGATCCGCAACAATACTCTTGAGACATTAGAAAGTTCAAAAAATGAAAACCTTCTGCCCAGAGAGGCAGCAGTAAAAATGGCATTCAGCCGCATCAAGAAAGCAATGACTTACCGTTTTACCTGAGTAGTGACAAATGGATTTGATTTGTGCTGTTATTCAATTCGTAACGGAGTACTGGGGTTCTTCTATCTGGCCCTCAGATACTATTTCCTTCAGAACATGTGTGGCAACTTCAGACGGCATGGGCCGACAGAAATAGAAACCCTGCATGAAATCACACTTATGCTCATGCAGGAAACTGACCTGCTCTTTTGTTTCTACACCCTCTGCGACTGACTGTAGCCCCAGGCTTTTGGCCAGAGTGATTATAGCCTTAATAATTTCTTCATCATTCCGGTCTTTACCGATACCTTGCACAAAAGGCATGTCGATTTTTATGATATCAATTGGCAAACGTTTCAGGTAAGTCAAGGAAGAATAACCTGTTCCAAAATCATCTATGGCAATACGTGCACCCAACTGGTGTATTTTTTCAAGTAAGACAATCGTTGCTTGCGGATTTTCCATAATAGAGCTCTCGGTCAACTCTAGTTCTAAATAACAAGGATCCAGATCGGTTACAGATAGAATTTTTTGTAACGTATTCCAGAATGATTCCTGTTTCAACAGTCGGAGAGAAACATTTACGGCAAGCATTGCATCCTTTGATAAGTATTGATTTTTCTGCCACTCACGAATTTGCATGCATGCAGTATGTAATATCCATTCACTGATTGGAGCGATTATACCTGTTTTTTCCGCCATAGGGATTAACTTAGCTGGACTTATCATCCCTAATTTGCAGTGTTCCCAGCGAATCAAGGCTTCCATCCCAATAACGTTGGCATTCATATCCACCTTGGGCTGGTAAAAAAGAGTAAACTCATTTTGGTCAAGAGCATGTCGAAGGTCATTTTCAAGATGTATACGCTTCATTGTCTGTTCGTGCAATTCCTGTGAAAAGAACTGATAGTTATTCCTTC
>JBHHYW010000275.1:0-4449 GCA_046757745.1 Candidatus Scalindua sp. | reverse complement strand
AATTTTACTGGTACTCTTAAAGTTGAAAAACTCTTCCGACTAGTTCGGGTTAGGAGGATAATATGAAGATGAAGAACCCGCCACATCCAGGAAGATTCATCAAGCACGAATGTCTTGAACCGTTAAATTTGAGTATAACCAGTGCTGCTGACATTCTTGGAGTAACCCGCCTTACTCTCAGCAATCTTGTGAACGGGAAAAATGGCGTTTCACAGGAAATGGCTATCAGGTTGTCCAAAGCCTTCGGCAGCAGCCCGGAAGTATGGCTTGGCTTGCAGATGGACTATGACCTTGCACAAGCTGAAAAGAAGTCAACGCAGATAAAGGTAAAAGAATTTCTTTCGCCCTTCACCAAAAGAGAGGGTGAAAGAAATTTTTGTTTCTTGCAAGTCATTTACTAATAATCCGTCGATTCTGCTATCGTAAGAAGCACTGGATTTATAAGCACCAGTCTTCAGTCACCTGTTGGCAGCATCCACTTTACAAGGATCTGCATGATATTATCGGAAGCGACTCCTCACTAATCAAACCTTGGGAAGCTACCCTTATCAAAGGATACTTCAGACCCCACTGAGTGCAGGAGCCGCCACCGACTGGATTTGGTATTTCTTATTACTAAAATAAAACGGCCTTTGTTCTTTTAGTACATGATAGATAATCTTGAGCATCTCCCTGGCCAGGACTACCTTCGCAGTATTGTGCCCTTTCCGTTGCTTAAGTATTTCGTATTCCTCTTGCATTTCAGGGATGGCCTTAATAAAGTGATATACATTCTCCAGAAGTATCCATTGGAGGTTCTTCCTCCGGTTTTTATTTAATTGGCCATGGTATATCTTGTTGGCACTTGCAGTTACACGAGGAGAAAGCCCTGCATAAGCACATAATCTATTAAATGATTCAAAACGAGAGATATCTATAATTTCTGATCTTATCAAAGCAGCAGAGAAGTCACCGATACCGGGAATACTCATCAAATTAACCATATGATGATCATTGGAAGATACTGTGGAAATATCTTTTTCTATATTTTTGAGCTTTTGCGTTAATTCTGTTATTATCTCAATATAGTTTTTTACTAATTTGGTATAAACGTAGGGTGACTTTTCCATGATGATAGTCATTAATCTCTTATAAGTAGTAAAGTCACCGTTGGAATTAATTCCCAATTTGTCTAATAATGCTTTTAATCTAGAAATATTTCTTGAACGATCCGTAACAAGCTTTATTCTATATCGGAGTAGCTCTCGTACTTGTCTAGTGTGTTGTTCAGCAATGGTGACCACTGGCAGAAATCCCTTTTGTAAAATATTAGCAATTAATCTTGCATCGATTTTGTCTGTTTTTTTATGCCTCTTTGCAAATGCCTTCAGTTCATATGAGTTTGCAAGAAAAACTTCTTTAGCATATTCTTGTGCAAGGCCAACAAAGTAGTACCAGTTATAGGCGGCTTCGACTGCCAGCACAAAAGGTTTTGGAATTTGCTCAAAATACTTTCTTAAGATTACAGGTTTGTTTATAATATTTTTACTATCAACTTTTTTACCCTTGGAATCTATAATATAAAACCAGGATGTTTCTTTGTGTAAATCAACGCCGACATAATACATGATGATTCCTCCTTTTCTGTTAAAAGTTTTCGGATTTTGTCATCCTTATTTTAACAGTTCTTGTGAGGAATCATCTCTCATATTATCAGGCCTAATCTATTGACAAATGATTCAATCTCATCATTTCTGATTATGCCTGTTTTTTAAACAGGAGGGATTAGCATGTCTCAAAAAGTTGGTGTGGTTATAGAAAAAGATGAACACGGTTATTATGCATATTCTCAGGTGCTTGAAGGCTGTCAGACACAAGGTGATTCTTTGGATGAAGTTTTGAGCAACATAAAAGAAGCTATTGAACTTTATCTGGAAACTCTATCAGAGGATGAAAGAAAAATATCTCTAAGCAAAGGAAGCCATAGAACGCAATCATAAGATCGTCGTTTCAAATCAATGCTTCAATAGAGCGTTATTGGCGCAAGGATATCCTGATCAGTTCCTGATCCAGTAATGGGGCTTTTGTTTTCCAATAGAATTTCTCGGCTATGCGGATCGCACGGTCAGGGTCTCCATCCCAAAGGCTGTTTTTCACAATTTTCTCAGACAATAGTACCAGCCTTTCGGCCAATTGATCCGCTCCACCTTTATAATAAAAGTCTTCGTTACCGCCATCCAGTTCCAGTGTCTCAGGGTAAGCGAGTCTCTCCGGAACCAGTGGGAATGCCCCCGCCGCTACTCCCTCAAGAACACTAAATCCAAAAAACTCATGATCCGCAGTAGACACAAAAACGTCTGCTTCTGATAGAGCTGATTCGTAGTCGCTGCGATCCTCCTGGTATCCCCACAGATCTATATTGTCGGAGAACTCCTGCCTGGCAGAGTAAAAGATGTCCGGAGCCTGTCTGAATTGTTCTCCAATAACGCTGATCCTGAACCCGATCTTCTTAGCTTTCAAGATCCGCAGTGACACGAAAAACAGCTCAGGGTTTTTATCGTGTTCCCACCTTGCCGCCCATACAATGCGCATTGGCCCGGGGCTTCTCTCCCCCCTCTTCTGAAATTGATAAATTCCAGGATGCCTGATCAGAGATTTACGTCGAATTTCCTCAATCGATTCGAACGGCTGATAATCGGGCATACGCTTCAGAAAACCCTGAAGCTCGTCTAAGAAAATATCCTGGTGATATGAAGAGTTGAACCACACCTCGGTAGCGGCCAAGGCAGTTATGAGATTTATCAGCGCATAATGAAAATCAAATTCCTGTGGATGTGCCACCGGGTAGGTAAGCTGGTTTTCGTGAAAATATGCAACGGACGGAAGCCTTTGTATGGGCTGAGGAACCAGACCCATATATTCTGCAAGATTAAGCATGTCAGAACAGAAAATGATATCCCACTTTTCGCCTGCTTTTATTTTTTCGGCTGTCTGACTAGCCAGGGTTATGGCTGAATGACGCATACGCCATTTCCATTTCCAGGGAGGCAGACTCAAGAGTATCCATTCGTGACGGCTGAACTGAATCCAACCTTCGAGGAATGCCTTGTGACTGCCGCCATAATAGGGTTCCAGTATCAGGACTTTTAAGGATTCATTCATTTTTCGATCTATACTGTTGTGTATCGAAAGCAAGGGCGAACGACAGTTCTCCCCTACAACAAAAGGTTTTACCTAAATTAAGCAATTTGTGCCCACCCGTACTGAACGGTACGTTTAGGCGGGTAGCCGCAACCTTCAGGTTGCGTAACTTACATGAAATTTCTATACACCAATCAGATGACGAGAAAGTCCACCCAGACGGACGGCTACGATTAAGACACGATACAAAATCGCCCAATTTAGGTTTCACTAAAATTTCTCAGTGATAAAGGTAATGTTTCAATTTAATTTACAATTATACTACAATTTTGTTTATATTTTGTAAGTTTAATCCGGTAGAAGAAATGAGTAAACAATATTCTTACTATGTTAGCTTGCTGACAATAATCTCTGCCTCCATTCAATAAACTGAAATACGATATTTAAGTTATACCAGTTTCAAATGGAATTGTTTTCCGACAGCATAAACAGTCTTGTAAAGCGTGTCAAGCTGTACCTTGTCATTTTCAGAATCAAGCAAACGGGCTAAATGTGCGCGACTCGTATTCAAAAACTATGTGAACTTCTTAAAAAAAAACTCGTGCCAACGTACGTTGTCAGTAATATCACAAAACCGACCAGCGCCAGTGGAAACTTGAATTTTCTGCTGGCCTCCGGCCAGTAATCCAGATGAATGCATGTAGCATAGAAGAACCATATAATTACAGACCACAGCAATTTCGCATCCCACAGGAAGTATGACCCCCAGGCCACATATCCCCACAGGCCACCGAAAATCATGGATATTGAGAATGCTATAAAGCCGTATTGAAAACCGAAATCTATTATTTGCTCATACCGCTTTTTATCTCCTGAGGAAAAATAATTTGCCATTGCCGCCGCAGATGAACTTACCCACAATGCGTAACAGAAGAAAGATATGGGAACGTGAAGGATATACCATATTGTTAACATCAGCGGTGGTGCGTATGATTGCTTCATTGAAAAGAAAACAGAGGCTACAACAAAAAAGCAGTATCCCACACAAAACAGGGAAATCCTGTATACGTAACTTTCCACCCTGGAATAACACAAAAGCACAATGAAGCAGGCAAGGGCAAATGCAGTGAAGGACTCAAACTTGTTTGTCAGCGGGAAATATTCTATAGATATGCCTCTGAATGTAATTGATATGGAATGCAGAATAACCCCGCCTAAAAGGACATAAAATCTTGGCCCTCTGCCCAGAAAGCCGACTATCCAGTAAGTGGTGTATATAAGCAATGAACACCAATACAAGATAATAGATAATTTTATAAATAACTGTGG
>JBHHYW010000274.1:0-4462 GCA_046757745.1 Candidatus Scalindua sp. | reverse complement strand
AAAAGGGCGGTTTGTTTATTCAGGGCATAAGCGCTTGCCCCTATTCCGGGCAGTATCAATCCACCCAGAAACTCACCTTTTCTTGATACTACATCGATTGTGATTGCCGTGCCAAAATCAATAACAATTGTCGCTTTTTTCGTTCGCCTATATGCGGCAAGTGCATTAAGAACTCTATCAATCCCAATCTTTTGAGGGTTGTCAACAAGTATAGGCATCTTTAGTTTTATTTCTTTGCCTATCTTTAGTACTTTCTTTTTATGTTTTTTGCCCAGGTATTTGTAAAAAACTGTTTCTACTTTCGGATTTACGGAAGCTATTAATATGTCTTTGGTTTGATTCAGAAGGGATGGGCCGAGAGGGAAGGCTGCTTTTTGATTAATCAAGCCTTTATTATCTACACAATAATGTGAAATAAGCTTCTTTCCTTGAAAGCTGCCTATGTTAATGTTTGTATTGCCAATATCTACTGCCAGGATCATAAGAGTTTAGAACTATTAATAAGATAATAATTTTCCCATTTCATCCGACCCGTCCGAAAGACAGTGCCGGGCAGGCATGCAGGAATATTTCTCCTCGTTCTCCTTATCAACTAAATCTGCAGCCTTCTTAATTATATCTTTCACATTCTTGCCGGTTACTGCTGAGATTGTGTATACGGGTTTAGACAATTTCCCGCTCAGATCCTCTGCTATGTTAAGACCGGCTTCAGCATCCAGAATGTCAGATTTATTCAGGACTATTATTTCTGCTTTTTCACTTAATTTGGAACTGAAAAGCGTTAGTTCTTTCCTGACCAGGTGGTATGTTTCTAAAGGGTCGGTTGCAGAAATATCTATTAAATGGACGATCACTCTTGTCCTCTCTATATGCCGTAAAAATGTGTTACCCAAACCCGAACCGTCATGTGCACCTTCTATAAGGCCGGGTATATCTGCAAATACTAATCTTTTATAATCTTCTAATTCCACAATTCCTAATTGCGGTTGTAGTGTTGTGAATGGGTAATCTGCGATTTTAGGCCGTGCCGAAGAGATTCTTGCAAGGAACGTAGACTTTCCGGCATTGGGTAAGCCAATTATACCAACATCTGCGATGAGCTTTAACTCAAGTTTAATCCAGCGTTCCTGCCCTTTTCTCCCTTCTTCGGCAAAACGTGGAGCTTGATTAGTTGGAGATTTAAAGTGAGCATTACCCCTGCCTTTCTTACCTCCTCTTGCAATCCTTATGGACTCTTCAAATATTTTTAAATCTTTAATTACCCGCCCTGTTTTCAGGTCTTTTACCAGCGTTCCTTTAGGTATGTTGAGGATTAAGTCTTTTCCATCTTTACCAGTTTTGTTTTTGTTTCCACCCTTTCCACCATCCTCGGCAACGAATTTTACCTTTGACGTTATGTCCAGCAACGTATCGATCTTTTCGCTTACATGCAGGATGACATTGCCCCCTTTGCCTCCGTCTCCACCGTTGGGGCCGCCACGAGGGACATACTTTTCCCGGCGGAAGCTTACGCCACCATCCCCACCATTGCCGCCTTTTACAAAAATCGTTACTTCATCTATAAACATAACTTTTTAGATTGTCTGGCTTTCTTCATAGAGAGTTTCTGGTGAAACATCCGCTCCGTTTGGCCATGAAATACTCCAACCATCCACAAAGAATTTTTGAAAATATTTCTTATTTTTAAGAGGTTCAAATATTTCACCTTCCAGCCATTCGGCAAAATCAGCAATCTTTTCTTCTCCATTATCAAATATGATTTTAATTTTGTAGTCTGAGATATACTTTGCATCAATGATAACCGGCATATATTCCATAAGAGTTTTCCTTCTAATCAAGTGGCGCGATCTTATTAATTTGTTTTTTCTGTTCAGCCTTTTTCCAATTTTCTGCAAGCTCTTCTTTATGTAAAAGAGCCTACTTCTTAATGAGCTTTTTCGCTGTTTTCGACTTCATACATCCTCTCGTCTGCTTTCCATTGAAATCAAATACACTTCTTTGGCCTTGATATTCAGCATGAAAATGAGGTGGATTATGTTCTTTGTGAAACATTCTGATTATTATTCCAAAAAACATTGAGACAGTATGGCATGATTGTTTCCTGCGTGATTAACAAACGTTGTTCAAAGATGTGCTGTTGAACGTCAATTCCCAATGATCGGCCAGGCTTTTAGCCGAACCTTATAAAATAACCTATCGCTGTAATCGTTATCCCTATTGATTGCCAAAGTATAGCTTTATATTCTTTTCTTTGAGAGAGCCAAAGTGAAGTAATTGCCAATAAAATAATTGGAATAAAGATGGTAATTTTTACAGACAAGTAATGAAACATTAACAAAGCGAGTATTGTGCTTATCATTCCTTCCATGGTTTCACTTATTACATCAGGTAGCCATGCAAATAAAAATCCAAATAATGCACTAACCGCTATTGGCGCTCCAAATACCAAAAGTGCATAAGCAATAAATACTTTCATTTATTTCTTTCTTTTGCATAACAGATAGATGTAATAGATAGTGTTCAATATAGAATCCTATTTTCAAGTCTTCTCCCATTTGCTTTAAAAATAGGATCGATGATCATCGTTGCCATTATGCAGGATGAACACTGACCCGGCGGCCAGGCTCAAATGCAACTTTCCCATCTATCTTTGTGAATAGCGTGTAGTCTCTACCACATCCAACATTTGTGCCGGGTTTGAATTTCGTACCGCATTGTCGAATAAGAATAGCGCCGGCTTTTACCAGTTCTCCGCCGTAATGTTTGATACCACGGTGTTGAGGATTGCTGTCTCTTCCGTTTCTGGTCGAGCTTTGTCCTTTTTTATGAGCCATTTTTAACTCCTTTTTTAACAAAAAGATTATATTCTAACTTGAAATCAGGAAACAATTTCTTTTATTTTAATTTTTGTATATTTCTGTCTATGTCCCCGTTTTGTCCTGGAGTCTTTGCGGCGACGGAATTTCATTACTACCAGTTTTCTGCCTTTTGTATGGCTTTGAACTTCAGATATTACTTTCGCATTCTCAACAGCAGGTGTTCCTATTTGTGTTTTTCCCTCTTTCGAGACCATTAATACATCTGTTAGTTCCAGCGTATCACCTTTTTTGACATTTTCTTTTAAGTCTATTTCTATACTTTTACCAGGCTCAACCTTGTATTGTTTTCCACCTTCTTTAATAACGGCATACATTACATTTCTCCTTTTAACATTCTCTCATTAGTGAGTATTTTAATCTAACTTATTTCATTCCGTCCCATAATGTCATTCACGTGAATGGTTGAACGGTTTACAATTAAAGGAAATTTATTTAGTCGCAACACGGTTTCCTTTGCTATCAATGCTGTGTATTGTTGTTTCACCTGTTTTATGACCGATCATGCCTTTGATTATAATATCCTTTGAAAATTTTTCCTCAAGTTCTGTAAGTCGTTTCCTTTTATTATTTAGTAGATAACCTGCAACTACATCATTGGCAGTAATTTCTATTTTCTTGATTTTCGGATTATTTACTATCGATTTTAACTGCCTCATTAAATCCAGACAAGTGCTTTCGATTGTCTTAATTTCTCCGGTACCTTCACAATTTTTACAACTTTCATAAATTACAGACTTGAGACTCGGCCTGATCCTCTGACGCGTCATCTGGATAATACCAAATTTAGATATTCTTAACATCTTTTTTCTGGCACGGTCTCTTTTTAGAGCGTCTTCCATCACCTTTTCAACCGCTCTCATATGACCCTCTTCTTTCATATCAATGAAGTCAACTATTATGACCCCGCCGATATCCCTTAACCTGACCTGGCGTGCTATCTCTTTAGCAGCTTTCAGGTTTGTCTTGAATGCGGTTTTCTCCGGGTCGCTTTCCTCTCTATATTTACCACTATTTACGTCTATTGCTACCAGTGCCTCGGTTTGTTCAATTACAATGGAGCCTCCTCTTGGAAGACGGACTTCCCTTTTATTAATTTTTTCAATTTCTCTTTCAATATTATATTTATGAAATAGCGGTTCGTTTTCTTTATAAAGTTTTAGCTTTCGTACACAACCGGGCATTATTAAACGCAGGAAATATCTTATCTTCTTAAAGACAGCTTCGGAATCAATGATTATTTCATCAATATCTGTTGAGAATATATCCCGAATTGTACGAATTACTAAATCACTTTCCTGGTATATAACAGATGGTATTTCGGCTTTTCTTTCTTTATTCGCTATAACTTTCCACAGTTTTCGAAGATAGTTAAAATCTCTGAAAAGTTCACGTTTTGTCTGGTTTGCTCCTGCGGTTCTTACGATCAGGCCTAAATTTGGGGGTGGTTTTAGTTCTTCAACAATCTGTTTAAGTCTTGCCCTCTCAACTTCATCAATAATCTTTCGTGAAACACCTACAAGATTCGATTCCGGCATCAGTACCAGGAATCTTCCCGGAATACTGACATTTGTCGTTAAACTTGG
>JBHHYW010000273.1:0-4465 GCA_046757745.1 Candidatus Scalindua sp. | reverse complement strand
GAATATTGCATCATCCGGAAGTGTATTCTTAACTGAAGATCTGGATTCAAATGTACAAGAGTCCGTGGACAAACTGGCGAAGGCCAATGAGAAGGTTACGGCCGCTGAGAAGTCTAATGATGCCAAACAGAACTATCGTCAAGCCATGATGAAAAGTCAGAATGCACTCAGGAGTGTCGTTAAGGGCCTGAAGGAAGCTGGCGTGGGTAAGAGTGAAGTCAGTAACATAATCAAGACTGCAAATAGAGAGGCTAATAAGGTTATCGGCACAGAAATGAGACAGGCATATAATGATTACCGCGGCAAGAAGATCAACAGGGATGAGTTTGCGAACAGACTGTATGGTGCAGCAACTAAGAAGCTAGATAGTATAGTTTCCGCACTGAAGGATGCCCTTGCACAGAAAACGGTGCCTGCTGATAAAAACACAGAAGCGGTAAAGGAAAACGCTAATGCAACTAAGGGAAAAGAAACCAATGTAGCTGATGCAGATAGTGCAGCTAAGGCAAATGCTGAGAAAAGCGCAGAAGAGGCAAAGGAATCAACTAATGAAACTGTGGCCAAAGCGGATGATGACGATGATGATGATAAGAAAGCAGAAAAGAGTGCAAATAATGGTAATGGATCTGCGACAACCCCTCCGGGACTGATAGTCAAAGCAGAAAAGACAGAGGCAGTTAGTAACTCCGGTAAAGGTAAAGGGATCTCAGGTTCAGGACCGGGGCCAATCAATGGTAGTGGAAACGAAGGTAATGTATTTGCCCAGATAGTAGACATCTTCAATGGTATTGACAAGATAATCAATGGATTTGCAGATAAAGTGGAAGGCGAAGATAGTAATGTTGAAGATAAAGGCCAGGGTTTAGTAAACTTTGCATCCAGACTGAGTGATATGTTTTCCGGCATAAATAGAGCGTTTGGCAATCAGTCAAATGGAGGAGATGTCGGAAACAAGCTGGGAATTGCTCAGGTAAATAAGGAGACAATAAGCCAGTTGTTTGACAGCGGACACGGCAGCGGAGTCATTAATAGTATAGGTGACGCTGGAGAAGGCAGTGGTAATTTCAATGCCGCAAGTTTCATGTCCTCGCTATCTAATAGTATCAATGATGGACTTGAGCGCTATGAGAAGGAAATGCAGAAAGCTGAAAATAAGGCTAAAGAAGAAGCTGTAAGTACAATAGCTTAAACCCATATCCTACCAAAGGATAGGGATATCCACTAGCCTGACCAAGCCGGTGGATGTTTTAATATTTAACTAAAGATTATTATATTCAGGGTGTGTACAGTTAAAAGGGGGTTTGATCATGACTACTGCATCATGTGAAACAAGGCACGAACACGAAAATGATACATTCGATGTGCTTACAGGAGGGGTAGCAATCTGTAAAGATTATAGTAATGAAAGGGACAAAATAGCATTTGGAGAATATTTACTTTATGAAGGAAAGATAGATGCATACGAACTGGAACTGGCGCTCAATTTTCAGAAGCAGAAACATTGTACCATTGGGGTATTGGCCGTACAGGAGGGTTTTCTGGATGACAGGGAATTGTGTGTTGTTCTGGATTACCAGAGACTCAGAGGGAAAGGGTTATTTGGCGAAATAGCAATTGAGCTGGGATACTTAAGTAAGGATGATGTTGACACCCTTCTTGAAATGCAGGAGGAAAGCCATATCCGAATCGGCGAGATATTAGTCTTGCTTGGGGCTGTTACGAGAAAAGATATGGAAGAAGCATTAAATGAATTCGCTGTTTGAAGTAACTAAAGTTAGGAAAGAGACTCGGCTTGAACCGTTTAAGCCGTTTAAACAGTTTAAACCATTATTTTCCCCCAACTTTAGTCACTTTAGGCGCTTTCCACTTGGGACTTTTAGGTAACAGTATATACCGATACTGTCAGTGTAAGCCCTGCTCCCGGGCTATTAGACAGGAGGCTTATATAACAAAGGAGGAATAGTGTGACAGCCATTAAAAGTAGTTCTAACAAAAGGGTAAGTGAGCGATTAGTTCTGGCATTACAGATAACGATACCAGGCCAGGAAGGTGAGACAATAAACATTAGTTCGACTGGAGTTTATTTCGAAGTGATAACAGATGATATAGAGGCATTTTCTCCAGGGACAATAATCCCTATTCAGATAAAGACATCTGCAACCACACCGGGTTTTGAACCAAGAGATATCAATCTTAAGGGAAGGGGTTATGTTGTCAGGAATGACATAAAAAATGTCACCGTTCATGGTAACAGAATGGGAGTAGCCCTGGAATTCAAGGAAAAGCTTGATCTTAAGATGGTCTAGTCTAGATTCAAAATACAAATAAATTATTAAGCCTTTTGGAGAAGATGTAAATATGTGTATATGAATTTCAAAAGTTAAGATTCTTCGGTCGTCACTCCCTCAGAATGACATTTCTGCGTGTCATTCTGAATGAAGCCCTGTCTGCCGACAGGCAGGGAAGCGGAATGAAGAATCTAACTTGTGAAAATAGCAAGTACAGATCAACAAAAAGTTAATACCTAAATTGAGCGATTTGTGTAGTCGCATCCTTTAGGTTGCGTAACTTACGAGAAATTCACATACACCCATTGGATGATGAGAAACGCAGGCTAAAGCCTTCGGCTACAAAATCGCTCAATTTGGGTATTATAACAAAAAAATCTACGACTTAAGCTAATGAATGAATATACAGCTATAACAAAGAATGTATTAATAGAGGATACAAAGATAGAGTTTGATCTGTTTCTGAAAAGCGGCTCTAATGGACACTCTAATTATGTATTATTTTCCCGTGGAGACGAGCTATTCAGTCCTGAAAGAAGAGAAGAATTAATGAGCAGGAATGAACAAAGGCTTTATATCTCTTCAGATGATACCGGCAAATACCTGAAATATCAGGAAGAAAACCTCAAGCATATAATTGAAGATGACACTAAGAGCTCTCAGGAGAAATCAGGAGTACTTTATCAGGTTGCAGAGAATTTAATGCGGGAACTCCTGGATAATCCAAGGTCAGGACAGCATATCAAACGGACTTCTGCGTGGGTAAGCAACACAGTCCACCACATCCTTGAAAACGAGGATACATTTTCAAGTTTGTTCGAGGTTGTCACTCACGATTACCGGATATATACCCATTCCGTTAACACGTCGGTAATCGGGTTACTCTTCGGCAGATTTCTTTCTCTAAAACCAGAGGAGTTGAATAGTCTTGGAACAGGTCTGTTACTGCATGATATAGGCAAGACAACAGTCCCTCTGTCAATCATCAAGAAACGCGGCAAACTTACAGGGGATGAGTTTAAAGAAGTAAAAAAGCACCCTAAAGCAGGACTGGATATTTTAGGTGACAGAGGCAGCGTTGACATCCAGTCTTTAAAAATAATTATACAACATCATGAAAACAATGATGGTACCGGATACCCTTACGGAATTGGAGGTAGTGATATCCATTTATTAGGACATATATCCAGGATAATTGATGTATATGATGCAATGACGTCTGACAGACCCTATGCCTTTGCAGAGAAACCCTTTACTGTACTGGCAAAAATGAAAAATGAAATGTCAAATTATTTTGATCCAGAACTGTTGAGGGAGTTCATTTGCTTCCTGGGACCCAAAGAATTACGTAAGAAATCTGGAGCTAAAAACACAGTATATAGCGTTCCGTTTGTTACCAGATAGGTGTCTTCTGAACGTAGTGTTTTGTGTGACCAGAAAGCTGAACCACGTTGACGGCACTTACCACACTCACCCACATCCTGCTCTAAATAATGCATACCATGGTAACCCGGCAGTAGCCAAAAAGGCTGCTGCCAAGGTATCCTGCCTCAGTGTATCATCCATAATGTTATTCTGCTGGTTAGTTCAAGCTTGTTGAGTGTATGACGTGCCGTGTATACCGAGTTTTCGTGCCTTTTCACGGAATTGTTTCCTGTCAACCTTGGAAAGTCTTGAAGCTGCGGAGATATTTCCATTTGTCCTTTCGAGGATAGTCTGGAAATACCTTCTTTCAAATTTCTGCTTTGCCTCGGCGAATGGTATATCAGAAAGCCGTGTCTTACGAGGGCTCTTATGCAGTTTCTGGATGAGAGACGGCACGTCGTTAAGTTCAATCAATGGCGGGTTAGCCAGGATGACGGCCTGTGTCACCATGTTCTCCAATTCTCTTACGTTGCCGGGCCATGAGTAGCGTAAAAACTTTTCTATTACCTCAGAAGAGAAACCCACTAATTGCTTGGAAAATTCTACACTTGCCCTCTCCAGGAAATGCTGGCTCAACAGGAGAAGGTCTTCAATCCGGTCTCTAAGGGGAGGAAGCATAATGCGAAACTGATTGAGACGATAGTAGAGATCCTCTCGAAATTCTCCTTTATGCACGCTTTCTTCCAGGGCAACATTGGTGGCGGCAATTACTCGAATATCTGCATGTTGGCATTTTGATGATCCTACCCGCT
>JBHHYW010000272.1:0-4469 GCA_046757745.1 Candidatus Scalindua sp. | reverse complement strand
GAAGTGGCCAGTTTCGGATTAATCAATCCAAAAGCGCTATCGCAACCACTAAGACGCCCTGCCCGTCCGGCCCCCGGTAATTCGCCACATGGTTCGTGATGATCAGTAATTATGAGATCGATACCTATCCCCCTGGCAAATTCAGCCTCCTCAAAAGAATTGACACCGCAATCAACAGTAACAATAACCTTTGTGCCGGTTTTACTTATCGTCTCAATTGCCCTTGTGCTTAAACCATAACCTTCTTCCAATCTGTCCGGTATGTAATAATCGATCTTAGATTTCGGATTTCCATACAGTTTGTGAAGCATCTCTAGGCACTGTACCATTAATGCTGTAGCTGAAATACCATCAACGTCATAATCACCATATACGGTGATTTTCTCATTCTTACTTATTGCCTCAAGGATCCTCTTACTCGATTTTTTTATATCAGGCAACAACATTGGATCACTAAGTAAAGACAGGTTTGATTGTATAAAAGTCCTGGCAGATTCTATATCTGTAAGCCCTCTATTAATTAACAGTTGTGATAATACTGGAGAGATACGAAGTGAATTAGAAATCTCCGTCTGAAGATTTACATTCAAAGGTGGGATAATCCATTTCTTTTGGGACAATTCCTGGATGGCCATTCAGTTTTAATCGGCAACTACCGATTTATGGTTTTAATCTTAGCTTGCCAGAACAACATCTTCTCCAAATGCACTCTGGCTGTATGGGCAAACACGTGACTAACCTTGCTTTCGCATGGAATCCTCTCGAAAGAGAGGAATATGTCATTGCTTGTTTCAACACCATACTATCAATTTATGTGTGAAACAACATATCCTGTATTCTGTCAATAAATGTCTGATTGGAGTATTCTTCATCAGAACATGGGTCGACTACGTAAAATGGTACGTCGTATCCAAGAGCAAGCATTTTCTCCTTCCGTTCTTCAATTTCATTAATTGTATGACGTTTATGCACATTAACAACAACAATGTCTATTTTATTGAGCAATATTTTTGCAGACCTCTTTATTTTTTCTACTGAAGGAGATGTAACCAGAACCGACACATCCGCATCATGAACACGGAGAAAACTATTACCTTCAATCACGAGATTATGTTCTTTGTCAAAACAGGCCAGTGCTGCCTCAATACCAGCCTCCTCTACATCAGAGTCAGATTGCAGCCACACCACTTTGGAAGCGCCTGCTACTGATAAACGATCAGTATCTTTTCCTTTTTCCCTTATAATATCATCACTTGTCAAAATCTTAAAAGGCTCATATCCGTCATCGCACGTGTCACATTCCGTGTGTCTGGGACAAGAGCCCTCATGCCTTATTGTAATTTTCAAGGCACTCCAGGATCTTTTACAATGAAATAATACAGGGGAATTTCCTGTTGTTTTGTAAGACGTACTTCCTGCGTGTTGAAGCACACGTCCGTATTTCTCCGTCTTCTCTTTAAGGGGAAATGTACGGTTTGATAGACTACTCAAGATATACGATGCTACAGTAGTCTTGCCTACTCTACTTGCAGTTCCTGCAACGGCAATTGTCTTCATCTGTAAATGTCACAAATTCTTATCAAATTTAAAATAACAAACCTAGCTACCTGTTTTCAAAAGATCTTCGTATTCGTTCATAAAATACCTGATTGTGGATAATACGGGATTAGGCGCAGTTTGTCCAAGTCCACATAGAGATGCAGTTTTTGTAACATACGCCATTTCTTTCAAATCTTCTATATCACTTCTACATCCATTTCCTTCGGTTATTCTTGTCAATATATCCAACATCTTTTTTGTGCCGACTCTACAAGGCACGCATTTACCGCAAGACTCATCCTGTACAAATTCCATAAAATACCTTGATATATCAACCATTGACGTATCGCTGTCCATAACAATGAGTCCTCCAGATCCCATGATAGCGCCAACTTCCTTTACCGTTTCATAATCAATCGGCAAATCCAGGTGCTCTGCGGGCACACAACCACCTGAAGGACCTCCCATCTGTGCCGCCTTAAATTCACGACGACCGGGTATGCCGCCTCCTATATCAAAGATAATCTCTCTCAGGGTTGTCCCCATCGGCACCTCTACCAATCCGGTATTTTTCACCTTTCCAGCCAAGGCAAATATCTTGGTTCCCGTACCATTATTCGTGCCAAGTTGCTTATACCATTCCGGACCTTCGGAAAGAATCACAGGTATATTAGCCAGGGTCTCTACATTATTAATATTAGTAGGCTTATCCCACAATCCGGAATTCGCAGGAAAAGGCGGCCGTGGACTCGGCATTCCCCTTTTACCTTCAATGGAAGCGATTAAAGCCGTCTCCTCACCACAAACAAAAGCACCTGCACCCATTTTAATCTCCAGATCAAAGCTGAATACAGATCCAAGTATATTTCTTCCAAGTAAATTCAGTTTCCTGGCCTGTGCAATAGCGTTTCTGAGATGACTAACTGCAATTGGGTATTCGGCACGAACGTAGATAAACCCTCTTTCAGAACCAATTGCACGCGCGGCAATAAGCATTCCCTCAATTACTGCATGAGGGTCACCTTCTAATACCGCTCTATCCATGAATGCCCCGGGGTCACCTTCATCAGCATTACATATTAAATATTTTTTACTACCTTTTGCCTTTCTACAAAATTCCCACTTAAGCCCGGTTGGGAACCCGGCGCCACCACGTCCCCTCAAACCGGAATTCTTAATCTCATTAATTATATCTGTCGGTGTAAAATCAAATAGCGCCATTGCAAATGCTTCATATCCTTTCCTGGATATATATTGTTCGATGCTATTTGGATCAATAGTTCCACAGTTTCTGAGGATAATTTTTTTCTGCCTGCTGTAAAAAGGTATATCCTTCAAATAAGGTATTTTTTTACCGGCTTCCGCATAACAAAGTTTATTTATAACCTCACCCTTTAAAACTGTACTGGAAATAATATCAGGAACAATGTCCACTGTTACCCTGCCGTAAAAAATACCAGGGGGGTCAATAGTCATCACAGGCGCCCTTGCACACAATCCCTGACAGCCAGTCTCTACGACCTCAACCTTGTCTTGCAATTTTTGTTTCTTAATCTGCTCCCTAAATTCATCATATACCTCTTCAGCGCCTAAGGCACGACAACCAGTCGTACAGATAGATACCTTAACCGTATCCAGTTTGTGCCTTTTATCGTAAGATTTTCTCATAGAAATCAGATCACCATACGACTTCAAACTTTTCAGCATTTTATCTCCTAAGTATTATCACCTGAATACCTGTCAACAATGTCAGTCACAGTATCAGTAGTCAACTTGCCAAAATATCTATCATCTACCATCATTACCGGTGCAAGAAAGCATGTTCCTATGCAAGCCACAGTTTCCAAAGTAAATTGATAATCTGCCGTTGTCTCTCCTTCGACTACGTTTAATTGATCCTTTACCTTTTGTTTCACATCATTCACGCCCTTTACATGACAGGCTGTACCGGTACAGATCTTTATTGCATGTCTACCACGAGGTATAAGTGTAAACTGTGAATAAAACGTGACAATGCCAAATATCCTTGTCAACGGAATATCCATTAGCCTTGATACCTCTTTTAATGCCTGTTTCGGCAAATATCCATATTCTTCCTGCGTCTGCTGTAAGGTTGCTATGAGATGAGGGTCCTGCTCATTACTACATCTTGAAACAATTTCACTCACAGGCCTCAAATCTATGGTTTTTCCTTCCATATCTTCTCCTTAATTAAACATTGAAATTAGCGCCATACAGGATTTTAGACGTAAATTTACTCTACTTCAGCCTAACAGCTGGCAGTCGCTTAAGTCTCTTATTTTGAGGATCCACTTCAATACCAACGGATTCTAAAGCTGTCACACCTAAAATTGGTTCAACTTCATCCTTTCCAAAAATGACTGTTACCCCAACGCATTCACCCATAAATTCAATTTTAGCAACCCCTATATCCATGGCCTGTTCAGTTCCATCAGCAAGTTCGTAAGTTCGTTTTCCCATAGGCTCAATCCCTATACTTTTGAGATGTTTTGCAGGAACCATGCAGTCGATCGAACCGGTATCCACTAAAAATAATCCTTCCCAGCGTCGCTCAGGATTTCCGGGGTTACATACTTCCACAGTTACTTGTATTATACCCATTTGCCCATCCTTTCTTCTTTATTCGTAATATCCAAAGGATCGCGAACGTTTTGCTGTATAAAACAAAAGTTACAGAATCCCCGAGACATAATTCACAGCATTCCTGAAGATTGCAATTCCATCGCCTTCCGCCTTTAGCCCTTCCCGCGTCCATCTCGGATGCTGGGTCGGTTCTATATAGCGTTCGGGATGCGGCATCATACCAAGCACTCTCCCTGTCGGGTCACAGATTCCGGCAATATTATCCAATGAACCGTTAGGATTCCATGGATAATTTGCTATATTACCATCTTTATCAACATATTTAA
>JBHHYW010000271.1:0-4483 GCA_046757745.1 Candidatus Scalindua sp. | reverse complement strand
AGCCATTCTTTGTTGCAGAACAGTTTACCGGTATAAAAGGAAAGTATGTTAAGATTGAGGATACCGTAAAAGGGATCAAGGAAGTTATTGACGGAAAACACGATCAACTCCCCGAACAGGCTTTTTATATGGTAGGCGGCATAGAAGAGGTTGTAGAAAAAGCAAGAGGAATGGAACAAGCATAGTATAGATTGAACATTAAAAGAAAACTAAAATCGTAAACTCTCTATTTGAATTAACATGGATCTATGGCTGAAAAAACTTTTAGTTTAAGTATAATCACCCCGGAAAAGGTAGTCTATAGTAACGAAGTTACCGCTGTAACTGCCCACGGAAGCGATGGGTATCTGGGTATCTTACCTCAACATGCCCCCCTTGTCACCACTCTTGAGCCTGGCCCGCTGAGTATTACCGAGTCTGATGAGAAAAAAGTTGCATTTTCTGTGAACAGAGGTATTATGGAGGTCAGAAAAAACAAAGTGGTCGTTCTGGCCGATGCTGTTGAGGAATCGTAAACACTTCATAATCATTTGCAAACAACAATCTTTCGATTAAATGAAAACTGAGCTTTGATCTTTGCGGATTTTCCACCGATCTCAAGCACAGGGTGTGCAAGAAAGTTGATCGGCCCTGTTACCGGGCCCGGCTCAACGACAAGATCCCGTCCCCGGCTTAATTCAATGCGGTTTGCCGGATGACGGCCAAAATAATAACTGGACAGATTAGAGTATTTGTCAGCTTCGCTGATGTCAACAGGCCACCATTTCCCCTCCGCATAAAACTCTGCATTGCAATGATAACCGTGAATTCCGCCATCATTTCTGGCGGAAGGGATTGCCACTCCCATTGAAAAACGTGCAGGGATGCCGATACTTCTCGATAGAGCGATGAAGTAGGAGTGAAAATCAGTGCAGTTTCCTGTCTTTACATTACAGGCATAGACGGCGTCGCCATTCCCCCAGCCCTCACCGTTTCTGATATAGCGCATATTGTCGATGACGTAGTCATATAAAGCTCGAGCACGCACGAGATCTCCATTCTTCCCTTTAACAACTTTCTCGGCAATACTTTTAAAATCTTCATTGAGAGGCACCAGACGATTCGGTTTTAAATATTCCTCCGGAGCTGACTGAGGTTCGGCATAAGCGTCCTTTTCAATTCTTCGGACATGAAAAAGAAGCTTTATATCTTTTTTGCTGTCTTCCCGGTCAAGGTTGACAAAAAGAATCTGGTTGCCGTATTTCTTATCTTTTAAGATTTGCTTTTTTCCGGGAACCTCCATGGAGCTTACCTCGACCGTTTGAAAGGCGTCCGAAGTCGGCAGGGGAAGCCACATACGAGCGGGTTCCGTTATTTCAGGCAATGTGACCGTGTATAAGAAATCGAATTCATCATGACCTCTGATCACCCCTAAAAGGTTTTGAGATGCTCCTTCAACCGGAACCCGGTGCCAAGTCTTGTCTTCTTTTTGTTCCCATGTGTAAAAAAGCTGGCCATTAATCTTATGGACAGTTGTCTCAGTAACCGTCATTGAACCTGGGTCACCTGCAAGAAAAAAATCTACATCATATAAATCACCTCCAATGTCTGCAACATCTACACAGGCAAAGTGGTAACGCGGACCCAGATTTGCCAGGTATTCTGTATGAACACGAACCAGTTTAAGTTTGAGTTCTTTCTCCTTGAATGGGAGTTTAAAAAACCCTCCACCTAAGCGGGTTTGCTCTTCAATATAGTGTTCTATTCCGGCCTGAATATCCGCAGTGACCACATTGGGAACAGTAGAGTTTCCGGCAAAACCAGTGGTTTGGGTTATACTGAAGGTGCCCAGTGTCAGGAACACAATAAAAGAAATACGGCATATCATCATTTGTCTTCTTATCCTTAGCTATATAAACGATAAGGCATTGAAATCCCAATACATTTACTTAGGATGCTCAGCATGGGGATGTTCTGATTTTGAGTGCTTCTCCCCAGATACGTTTTTCTTGGATCCTTCTGACTTAGGGTGCTCAGATTTTGCGTGTTCTGACTTAGAATGCTCTTCTTTAGAAACATCAGCCTTAGACGCTTTGGCCATTGCATGTTCTGAAGTGGGATGTTCGCCCCCCTGAACCCTCCCATTCATGACGCATAGCGCCATAATGGCGGCGGCAATAATAAGTGTTAGTAATATTTTCATGACGTCTCCTTTCTTGAAAAAAATTCCAACATTCAAATAATTGAAAACCGTGTTTTCAGAATATTAAAGCTACTAAAAAATCTTTTGATTTACAAGGATTATATTTTGAGTTTGATATTGACTGGGTACTTTAAGAATTCGACAAGTGTAATTCTTTTTTTATATAATTCACCCTCTCTTTGGCCTGCCATATTCTGATTCCCATCAAACCACGTATAGAACCAAACAGTTTATTTGATTTCTGTTCATCTATAATATGGGTATAAGTTTCTATTGCCTTATCATAGTAGTTCGTCTGTTCACTTTCAAATAACAACGCCAATTCTTCGTGAAGATTTCCAATTCGATATTGTGCATTAAAGGGTGTTATCCCCGTAAACTTCTCTATTATTTCATTAAATTTTGTTGTTGCCATCTTATAATTAATTTTCGTCCCTTCATCGTCTCCCACATCATAAAGCGCCATTCCTACATAATGATATGCCTCTGCTACTGCATACGAATGCTCCTGCGCCTCTGCCTTGAATCCTTCTTTAAGTTCTTCCAATATATTTTTATTTCTTCGTTCCACCGCATCAACAATACTGATACTCAGTGGAATCTCAGAATCTTCCAGTTCATTCTGGCTTTCTATTCTTACATGTGGAAAAAGTAATTTTGAAAGACTCTCTAAACTCAACCCTTTAACCAAATAGAGATCACTAACAGAATTGAATTTTTTATTCTTTCTCCTATAATCTATAACTATATCTATTTCTTCTTCATTCATTCCAAACTCCGTATTCAAGTACAAACTCAGATCATCATCACTCGCCCGAACCAGTTTCTTGTATAATCTCAGTAATTTAACTAAAACCGCCAGTTTGTAAGAAGGTGTTTCTCCATGTAATACAGTTCTTCTAAAGAAAATAAGCCATGGATTCCTGCAAGAGAAATTTGATTGTCTTTTATTGTCATAAAAAACTTCCAGCGCTATTCCAAGTTTGCATTCTTTCATATCCTTTGAGTTTTTGTAATTTGGCTCCTGATATTCTTGATCAATCCTATTAAAATATTCATCTATTATCTCTTTCATCTGGATAGAATTTACTTTACGATGCAGTTTGAGTTCATGTGGACTATACTCTAAAGCCTTTTTGTAGTGTTCAACAGCTTCATCATATTGTTTATTTTGACAGTCCTTATCGCCAAGATATTCATAGAATCTTTTAAACATTCTCCTCTGCCTGAGACCATACTTGTCTAAATGGGCAGACTTTTCAAAATGTTCTACTATCTCTTTTGGAGTCTGTAAGGATTTTCTTGTAAGGAAATCCAGGCCGGAAATATATTCATACACGCAATTACATCTCTGTATCAAATCTTCACTGATACCGTTACATATTTTTGCCTTTTGAATGCAATCTCTTGCCTGCTGAAACAGGCCAAATTCTGAGTACGCGTCTCCTAATTGAAAAAGTATATTTACACTCGTCTCACTATCTTTACCTTGATTATCCTTATATTGGTTTAAGATTTTTTCAATAATGGTCTTATAAATAACAGGAACAATTTCAACTTTATTGTTTGCAACACGAACTATATGTACCTTTATATCTCCCGACTCAGGATTAATATCCACACCTGGAACTTCTTCTCCATCAGAGAGCCTTATCCATGGTGTCTTCTTAATAACGCTTGCAGTAAAAACCACATCCTTTCCCTTAACTATATCTTTCGTAGTCAATATCCTGTTCCACGGTATTTCTCCCTCCTTTTCTGTACCAGGCATTACAATCTTGAAATTCCTCAAAATATCAATTTCACTTTTTTTAAAAAGATCCCAATTCTTTAGTTTGCCCAATAGTTGTTCCTCCTGCGCAACCTCAAGTGGCAATATTCTCAATGCCATTTCTCCGCCCAGTTGCTTTACTATTATGCCACTCAAAACAGCTTCAGGAATACCTCCAACTCCAATTATCAAATCAACCTCTCCCCTCGACACTGCAAATGTGGGGGTAAGATCGTCTTCTTTGACAAGGACTACTTTTGCTCCAAGTTTATTAATTGTTTCTATGAGTTTCTTGTGCCGCAATCTGTCCAGGACAACAACCTTCATCTTTTTGATTTCATCACAAATATTCTTTGCGGTTGTCTCTTTGTTATTATCTTTCAGTACCTTTTCTGCCATAAGCTTTAGATTTTTCGTAATACCACAGGTTATGCTGACGCCAGCGCCTTTGTATTTGTTACCAACTATCGTTTTCACCCCATACATATCCGGAGAATTAAATAACTTCCTCCTTTCACTGTATCCAACCG
>JBHHYW010000270.1:0-4488 GCA_046757745.1 Candidatus Scalindua sp. | reverse complement strand
CACTACACATACTTACCAGATTGGCCGCCTCTTCAGCATTATTGGCATTTTGCTTTGTTACGGCCGCCATTTCTTCCATAGATGCCGAGGTCTCTTCAAGCGAAGATGCCTGCTCTGAAGCACCCTGGGCCAACGACTGGCTGGATTCCGATATTTGTATAGAAGCTGAAGTTACCTGATCTGAGGCGCTGTCTAAAGATTCTACGGCTGTTTTTATTGGTTTGCTTATGGCGTTACGTATAACAACAGAAAGCCCAATAAGGGCGAGAACAATGCTGACGATAATCACAAGCATCGTAGTTTTAGTGGACTTAGCGTTCCCGGATGCGCCTAATGCTTCTTCTTCTATCGCTTTAGATGCCACTGATGCCTCCTCTGTCTTTTTGACAAATAAGCCAAACCCTGAACCGAACTCTATAAGCTGTGAGTTAAAACCCTCAAGCTTTAAGCCGAGGCCTTCCAGTGTCTTCACCATTGCCAGCATTTGGACTTTTCCTGCCTGGGTATTGGCATTTACTTCATTAACTAACGGCAGAAATTTCTGCTCTATTTCATTCTTACTCTCTACGAGGTTGTTTTTCATTCTTGTCATACTTTCTTGTTCATCTTCCGTATTTTGAGTAAAAAAAGTCAGCTCAGACGAGAAATCACTTAGGGAATCCGCAGCACTCTTTATCTGCTCCGAGCTAGTCTGGACATTTTCCTTTACGGACCGGACCAGAGGCAGGGTCTCCTCTCTTATAGATTTCAGCAGGTCTTCGGCCCTGGAGATCAGTGTGATCACGTCGATACTCTTCTGTTCAGTCATCTCTGTGAAACTGTCTACAATCTCTACAAAGGCTTTTTCGATAGTAGCCATATCCAGCATGTTTGACTTGGTTGCCGGAATAATCGTCCTTTCAAAATTATTTTTAATTTCTTCTAAAGTATCGTCTACCCCCCACATAGTGTCGACCATCTTTGCCATGTGATCACTGGCCTTCGTGGCCACACTTGTTGAGCTTGCTATTTTCTCTATGATGTTTCCTAAGGCATCTCCAATCTTACTTATACCATCTGAGGTTGTTTTTACATTAGATAATACTTTTTCCTCCACGTTTTTAACCATGGCGTTTGCATCGTTTACCATGGCCCCTGCTTCATTTACCATAACTTCCGTTTCATTGGAAGCCTTTCTTGTGTTGCCGGCCACTTCCACCATACCATCCTTTACAAGTTGCGCATTCTCCGTAATGTCTTCAATTTTTTTCGTAATACCGGTAAGACTTATCCATGCTACCAACCCGACCACAATTGACACAACTATCGACGTACCAAAGCCAAAGGTTAATAATTTGTTTACTCCAATTCGAGCAAGACCGGTTATTCTTATTCCTACGCTTTTATGCTTATTCGCTTTCATAATTACATCTCCTCCCCCTATCATGATTAAAAACGTTCCCTGAAATTCTATAACTATAGTCTTGGTTCGCTCTAACAAAAAACCACAGATCAAGGCCTAAAATCGCTTGTTTTAGATTGTTCTTTATCTATATTTAGAAAAATTGACTGGATGTCAAATAGAGAAAAAGACTATTACAATGTCGTACAGTAGCTTCAACCTATGATTTATTTAACATAAATGATATGTGATATAAGCTGCGAAGCATGACAATACACGAACACGCAAAAGCCTATTTTTACTTTTTTCGTCTACCATTAATATCTACACAAACAGGAGGTTCTTTAGTTAAAATCTTTTTTTCTTGATTAGATTGAATTAGCATTGAAAAGCGCAATAAACATGCCAGTTAGGCTATACAATCTTACTGGTTCATATCTTCAGTAAATCATGAATCATAAGTCAAGCCTTTACAAAATGTTAGTCTGATTATGTTCTTGTTGATGCCGACAAAATGAGATATTCTTTATATAACATTCAAACAAAAAAGTAAAGTATCCCTGATTAATTATTAGACGGACATGTCAAAATATACATCGCCTGCCTCGTCTGGGGATGAGGTAAAGATTTTATGATTTACGAATTACGATTGATGGTTGAAGATCGCGAAGAAAAAATAATGGGACGCGGATAAAACGCAGATTTTGGAGATTAAGGCCCGCCATGGTGCGATCTCCGCCGAGGCGGACGTGCACCCTGCAGTCCGGGCCAGGGAATGAATGAATTGGAAAAATTAACTACAGCAGAAACAATTAATAACGAGTGTCTATTGACTAATGACGAGTTACAAGTGACCAATAACCCCATAAACTCGCCTAGCTTATTCTGGGCAGGCAAATGACGAAAACCGCTTTACTCCCTATTGAATCGGCTTGTTCAACCTTTTCAGGAAACCCATTTCATTTTAAGCTTACGATGATTGATCGCACAGTCCCGAAGATACAGATTGATCAGGCTCTGGTAAGGAATGCCTGTTTCTTCTGCCATAGACTTGAAATAGGCAACGCTATCACGATCCAGCCGTATAGTCACCGGTTGTTTCAGATATTTAATGTAGGGGTTCTTACGCCCCTTCATTTTGGAAAAGTCGTAACGATCTCTCATTTTCTTAACCTCCAATATTCCTTTTCATCGCCTCTGTCTGCCTTCCTGGTTGAAATTAATCGAACAACAGTTTCTTCTTTTCTGGAACAGTGACAGACAACGAGAACCCTTAATTTGAAACTTATCCCGAGAAGAATAGAACGACCTTCTCCCTGTGAATGATCCGGATCAAAGAACTGAATGGCATTCTCATCATAGAAAGCAGAACTTGCTTCATCGAAGGAAATACCGTGCTTTTTAATATCGGTCTTTTCCTTCCTGCCGTCCCACTCAAATCTCATCCTATTCGTATGTATATTGTAAGTATAAAAAGATGATAAGTCAATAATAAACTAGACAGGATAAAAGCTGATTGAAGGATCTAATGATTCCCGCATAGCAAATCGGCAGGCAGGGATTTTGCTCACAGAGATCCATATCCCTGCAAACATAAACATTTTATTTAAGATAACGTTACCATATTTCTCTTTGTGATAAGTTCTTATGTTGATAGTATGTATGAAGCGCGATAATTAAGTAATACGTTATTAGAGTCAAGGGAAATGAGACGGATTTACTGCATAATACATTGGAGTTGGCGCCACTGAGTTTATTAAGAATAATTCTAAGTGGGAACTTATTCGACAGATTAATTTGTTTAAATATAAAGCGGTAGAATGCAGTTATTGTACCATTTTTGTGATTTTAAGAAGTTATATTTTTGGGGAGAATTAAGAATGTCGAGTGAAAAAGTACTGTTTTGTAAGTTAAATAAGCTTGAAGACGTAGAGCAGGATTCACCGGTTGCTAAAAAACATGTACCCGTAATTGCGGTGTCTCCGGTTTTAAAGGCCGGCGAGTTCTACAATGTAAAGATTACGGTTGGAGAAATAGAACATCCGAATGAAAACGAACATTTTATACAATGGACTGAATTTTATATAGGCGATGTATTTCTGGGTAGATTTGATTTTACACCGGTAATGGCAAAGCCCGAGGTAACAATTCCTTTACAATTAGGCCATAAGGGACTCGATTCGACACTAAGGGCGATAAGCCGTTGCAATCTACACGGTCTGTGGGAAGGTAAGGTTCGAGTAAAGACAGAATAGAAAAATTTATAAAACTTTTCTTAGCCAAATCTTGCGATTCTTGCCAAATGAATGGTCAATGTACAATCGATGACGATATGCAATTGATGGATAATAAATTATTGAGTACAGATTATATAGTGTTTGCATCTCCAATTTATTTTGGAGGAGTTAGCGCCTAACTGAAGGCATTTATTAACCGTTGTCAGGCCTAGGGGTCCAGAAAATATATCCTTAAGGAGACATTATTAGATATCCTGACGCACCGCAGGCGGGCATAACCGATGAACAGATCATAGAGCAGATTACAAATGGAACACCGGAAATGATGTTTCCCTTTTAAGAATAAACATTCTTCAGAAGAGATGCATGCCCTGGTTCCGGTCATAAGGACATTCGGAAAATAAATTGGGGTATTAATAATAAAGAAAGGCTTATATTACTGCATTGGGCATAAAATAGTTTACTGTGCTGTCATCCTGAGTAGGAAACGTTAGATTATTTACAATGTTAAGAATGACATGTAAACTATAATACGCTCGGGGTAGCATGAGGCTCCCTGTTTGAAAACAATAGCCAGAATTAATTAATGGAGGAACAAAATAAATGAAGACAAAAGTTATTTATGGTCTTGTGGTTACGCTGTTTTTATCTGTAGTTCAATTTAATTTATCAAGTACATATGGCGGCAAAATTGATTACAAAAAGATATTTAAAAATGAATGTCAAAAATGCCACGAGAGAGATGGCAAGGGAACAAAAAGGGGTAAGAAATTGGGGGTTCCGAATTTTACAGATGCTAAATGGCAGGCTTCCGTAACAGATGAACAATTGATCAATTCCATAACTAACGGAAAGAAGAAAATGCCAAAA
>JBHHYW010000269.1:0-4501 GCA_046757745.1 Candidatus Scalindua sp. | reverse complement strand
CCGATGGCAATGCCAATATGAAAGATTTACTCGGTGGCAAAGGTGCAAACCTGGCAGAGATGGCGAATCTCGGATTTCCCGTGCCTTCCGGGTTCACAATTACAACAGAGGCATGTGATGCATACAATAAAGAGAACAAGACTTACCCCCCGGGTCTCAAAAGCGAAATTGACAATAATCTCTCCCGCCTGGAACGTGAAATGGGCGCTAAACTGGGCAATGCTGAAAACCCCTTGTTAGTATCAGTCAGAAGCGGCGCCGCTGTTTCAATGCCGGGAATGATGGATACCGTGCTGAATCTAGGGTTGAACCCTGATTCTGTCCAGGGTCTTATTATAAAAACCATGAATGAAAGATTTCCCTGGGATGCATACAGACGGTTTATAAATATGTTCGGCAATGTAGTAATGAGCATGGAACATCATGATTTCGAGGAAATAATGGACAGTCACAAGAAAAAAGCAAGAGTGGAAAATGACACAGACCTCAACGCTGAACAATTAAGAAATATCTGCGAAGACTTTATCGCTATTTATAGAAAAAGAACGCTCACTAATTTCCCCTTAGACCCAAAAGAACAATTACGAAAGGCAATTGTTTCAGTGTTTGATTCCTGGAACAATCCAAGGGCAATAAAATACAGAGAAATATATGGCATTAAGGGCTTATTAGGGACTGCCGTAAATGTTCAGGCGATGGTATATGGGAATATGGGAAATAGTTCTGCAACCGGTGTGTGTTTTACAAGAAATCCATCTACGGGAGAAAATAAATTTTATGGAGAGTTCCTTCTTAATGCGCAAGGCGAGGATGTTGTAGCAGGTATACGGACTCCGGAACCAATAAGCGATCTGCAAAAAGAATTACCCGTAGCATATAAGGAATTAGTAAAGATAAGAAGAGACCTGGAGAAACATTACAAAGATCTACAGGATATTGAATTTACCATACAAGAGGGAAAGTTGTTTATGCTCCAGACGAGAAATGGAAAGCGAACCACGCACGCCGCCGTTAAGATAGCTGTAGATATGGTAAAGGAAAAGCTGATAGACAAAAGAACTGCCATCAGCAGGATAGACCCGAATCAATTAGATCAACTGCTACACCCAACATTTGATCCAAAAGCTAAAAGAGATGTGATTGCCAGGGGATTACAGGCTTCACCTGGAGCCGCATTCGGCAGGGTTGTGTTTCATGCTGACGATGCAGAAAGATTAGCTTTAAAGGGAGAGATGGTTATACTTGTAAGGATAGAAACTTCACCAGAAGACGTTGGAGGCATGCATGTCTCACAGGGAATCCTTACAACCAGAGGGGGCATGACCTCTCATGCTGCGGTCGTAGCCAGGGGCATGGGAACATGCTGCGTGGCAGGATGCGGCAGTATTCAAATAAATTATCAAAAAGAGGAATTTACTGTTGATGGAAAGGTTATCAAAGAAGGTGACTACATTTCACTAGACGGCACATTGGGAGAAGTAATGCTGGGAAAAGTGCCCACAGTAGAACCTGCACTCAGCGGAGATTTTAACAAACTAATGAAATGGACAGATGAGATTCGCAGGCTCAAGATCAGGACAAACGCCGATACGCCTGAAGATGCAAAAAGGGGCAGAGATTTTGGCGCAGAGGGAATAGGATTGTGCCGAACAGAGCATATGTTTTTTGGTGAAAATCGTATTGACTATGTCAGACAGATGATACTCATGGCAGGCAACGTGACCAGTCTTGAGGCGGCTGTTAAAGAAACAGAATTAGAACTTGATAAAGCGTCAAAGAAAAAACTTTCTCTATTAAGAACTAAAACCGAGAAAATGAAAGCAAAACTGAAGACATCTCAGAAACTATATAACGGTGCGCTGAATAAACTGTTACCCATGCAAAGGAGTGATTTTGAAAAGATTTTTAAGATTATGGATGGTTTCCCAGTAACAATAAGGCTCCTAGACCCGCCACTACATGAATTCCTGCCCAATGAAGAACATTTGCAGATTGAGCTTGCCAGGAAAATGGGAATGAACCTTAAGGAAGTCAAAGACAGGGTTAATAGTCTCCATGAGACTAACCCGATGCTGGGACTCAGAGGGTGCCGTCTGGGTATCATCTATCCCGATATTTATCAAATGCAGGTACAGGCAATCATTGAAGCAGCATGTACTGTAAAGAAGAAAGGTATCAAAGTCATACCGGAGATAATGATTCCACTTATAGGCACAGATGGAGAAATGAGTATCCTGAAAAAAGATGTTGAAACGGTTGCGAATAAAGTATTAGCAAAGAAGAGTGTTAAGATAAATTATAAGGTCGGCACAATGATTGAGATACCAAGGGCTGCGTTAACTGCCGACAGTATAGCCAGGCACGCTGAATTCTTCTCTTTTGGTACCAACGATTTAACCCAAATGACATTTGGATATAGCCGTGATGACGTCGGCTCTTTTGTACCTCAATTTGCTAAACTCGGAATATTGGAGAAGGACCCATTCCAGATTCTCGATCAGGTGGGAGTCGGACAGTTAATCAGGACCGGTATCAAAAAAGGGCGGCAAACACGGCCTGACCTGAAGGTAGGGATTTGTGGCGAACATGGCGGCGAGCCTTCGTCAATAGAATTTTGCCACAGGAACGCTATGGACTATGTGAGCTGTTCTCCTTTCAGGGTTCCAATTGCGCGTTTAGCAACTGCCCAAGCAGTAATAAAGGAAAAAATATAAATGGAAAGTTTGTATTCCGAAAAAGACAAGAATATCTTGAAGTTGATTATAGAGAACTTCCTGAAACCTGCAAGATTTGTAAAGGGATTCTTTTCCTGGCATTTCTTTCAAAGAGAAACCCTTGAGGTTAAATTAAAACAAAAGAATACACAAGTAGAGGACTTAAAGACTCAACTAAATATCGTAAATCACATGTACGAAGAAGGAAGAAACCTTTTGAAGGAACAGAAAAGGGATCTGGAAGAAATGTTAAAGATGGAACGTGAAGGCGCAAATATCCCTTCTTGGATACAGTTGGGAAGTGAAAAGACAAAGATGTCTCAATGGTCTAAGGTAAAGATAAATAAACTGAAGGCTAAAATAGAAAGACTGACAAAAGCCGGAATCCCCACTACTCCTGAAGGTTATTATGAATTAGGGCTTATCGCATATTACCATGATAAAATTGATGATGCAATCAAGCAATGGGAGACAGTAATAGACCTGGATAAAAACAATATAGGCGCCAACCATAATCTTGGTGTAGTTTATTATACAACCGGAATGTATGATGAAGCCATTTCCAAATTAGATAAAGTTGTTAAGAGCAATCCCAAAGATCAATCTCCTCATTATTGCCTTGGACTCGCTTATAATGAAAAGCAGAATTATAGCTCTGCAATTTCCGAATTTAAAAAGGCATTGACATATAGCGCTGATGACGAAGCCATATACTACAATCTCGGTTTATCTTACGACCATAACGGCGAAACTGACAAGGCAATTGATACTTACAATAAAGTAATAGATCTTAATCCCATGCATATTAATGCGACTTTTAATCTTGGCGTTCTTTATAGAAAAAAAGGGTTGATTGACCAATCAATTACTGAGTTTGAAAAGGTCATAGACGCTAATGCTTCTAATGTAAATGCTCACTACAATCTTGGGCTTTGTTACAAAGAAAAAGGAATGATTACGAATGCAAAGAAAGAATTTGATGACGCCTTAGAAGCTGATCCCACACACATTAATTCACTTTACAGCCTTGGCATCATTTACAAAGGAAGCGGACATAATAAAAAGGCGGCTTTCAATTTTAAAGCAATTCTGAACATTGACGATAAAAACCAGGATGCACATTACAATATGGGACTTCTTTATTATAATGCAGAGAAATACGATGAAGCTATTGCAGAATATAAAGAAGCATTAGCCGCTAACAGTGACAATGCAGAGATTCTTTATAATCTGGGACTTTCCTATTGCAAAAAGGAATTATTTGAAGATGCAATACCAGCTTACAAGAGCGCCCTAAGAATTGATAGTAAGTATGTAGAAGCCTTATTTGAATTGGGCAACTCATATAATAACACAGGAAAACACGATAAAGCCATTTCTCTGTTCAAAAAGGTTTTAACACGTAATCCCGATAATGCATCATGTTATTTTAATTTAGGCGTTGCTTACAATGCAAAGAAAAATCGGAGTGAAGCATACGTTGCCTTTAAGAATGCAATTGAAATTGATCCGGACTACGCTAAAGCCTGGAATGCCCTCGGTATTGTCTGCAGTGAACGAGGAAATCATGATGAAGCTACCCATGCACACAAAAAAGCATTGGAGATTAACCCGGAATATGCAGAAGCGCATAATAATCTTGGTATCATATGCGATGACAATGGAAAACTAGAAGATGCCATTACAAACTATAAGAAGGCCATTAAGTTTAGGCCTGTTTACGCCGAAGCACACAATAATCTTGGAGTAGTATATTCTAAACAGGGCAAGACAGATAAGGCAATATC
>JBHHYW010000268.1:0-4517 GCA_046757745.1 Candidatus Scalindua sp. | reverse complement strand
AAATTTCTTATCTTTATGTATCCTATGTTACCGTCAACTAATTTTGAGTCCACGCTGGGTATTGCGATAATTTCCCTTATCAGTGTGACGGTTTTGTTAGCTTGGGATTTTTTACTTTCTATTATAAGTATAACGGAGGTAGAAGGATCGCCTCTGAGTTTGCTGACAGCCTCTTGTAACGACATGTTTATGGTAGAATCTTCGTCAATTGCAATAATTTTATCTCCTGATTTAAGGCCCGCCCTGAATGCCGGGGTTCCTTCAATAGGGGAAATCACGGTTAGTATTCCATCTCTCAAGCCAACCACCATACCGAGTCCGCCAAATTTGCCTGAAGTTCCTATTTTAAACTCTGTAAAATCTTTAGGCGGGAAGACAACGGAATGCGGATCTAATTGTGCAAGCATGCCGTTAATTGCCGCATATTCAATATCTTCAGCTTTGATTTCGTCATATTTGTTTTCGTTTACAAAATGCAGAACGTCGTTTAAGGTATTATATAATTCACCCAATCGTCGTATTCGTGAAATGTCGATTATTTTAGAAGTTTTATCAACCAGGATTTCAGCTGCTTCTGATTCATCATTTACGTTAACCTGCACTTCAGGAATTATCCTTTCGAGCCAGGAAAGTGATTCTATCAACATCTCTTTCGGTTTTATTCTATCAGGTTCAACGTAAAATCTGTTTAAATATGAACAAACAATACCAACCAGGCGAAACTTGTGTTCTTCCTTTTCCTGATTAATCTCTTCATTAAAATGTTTGTTAAGTGAACTGCCATGCGATATGGCAAAGAAGATAACTATCAGGGGTGCGAAAAGAAAGATTATGAGTTTATAAAGATGTTTCCTTTTGTGCATTTTTAATATTTACCTCGCTTAATGTTCATGGAAAGCTGTTTTATTCGATTCTTTCCTGTGCTTTTCTGTAAACATAATATAAGCATGACTATCTGTTAAGTCAAGGATAAGTTAGGTTCGTTGATAGTAGATTCAAAAATTCATTGACATAATAATTCATAATGCTAAACTTGATTCGCTCGTTAATAAGGGCGATTAGCTCAGTTGGCTAGAGCGCTTGCCTTACAAGCAAGATGTCATAGGTTCGAGTCCTATATCGCCCACCATCATATAAGAAATAAAAGATTTAAGCCTGTTTTCAGGAAAGGAGTGGGGCCGTAGCTCAACTGGTTAGAGTACCAGACTGTCGATCTGGATGTTGCGGGTTCGAGTCCCGTCGGCCTCGCCATTATTAAATTTTTTATTCATCGTGGTTTCATGGAATCGTTTATTTTTGAGGCGGCCACCGCGTTTGCTAGTGTGCTTTGGTAAAAACCTGTTAATATGATTATAGCACCGGTTTAAACAGCAAATATTTGGCGTGAATAATGCGCCCATAGCTCAATTGGATAGAGTATCGGTCTACGAAACCGGGGGTTGCACGTTCGAATCGTGCTGGGCGCGTATCTATCCTTTTGAGTCCCAGGTTGTAAAGTCTATGATAACTGAATTCCGTTCGCATGAATATTATATGCGACTGGCAATTACTGAAGCAGAAAAAGCCTTCAAAAACAATGAAGTCCCTGTTGGGGCCATAATTGTTTACGAAAGCTGCATTATTGCAAAGGCACATAATCAGCGGGAGATGTTATCAGATCCCACAGCTCATGCTGAAATGATTGCAATCACACAGGCTTCTGCATATCTTCAAAATTGGAGGTTAAGCAATACCACTGTTTATGTAACCTTGGAGCCATGTACAATGTGTGCAGGGGCTTTGGTTCAGTCCAGAGCAAAAAACCTGGTATACGGAGCAAAGGACGAGAAAAACGGCGCCTGTGAATCGACAGTAAATCTGGTTAATGATCCTCGTTTTAATCACCGTTTGAATGTAGTATCCGGGGTTTTAGAGAATGAATGTAGTTTGCTCTTGAAACAATTTTTTCTGGAAAAATGTCGGGGTGACTGATCCAACGGTTGAAACAGCAGGCCATATTAGTGTGGAGGGATGGCTGAGCGGTTGAAAGCGCTGGTCTCGAAAACCAGTTGGGGAGAAATCTTCACGCGAGTTCGAATCTCGCTCCCTCCGTTTTGATATGGAAACCCAGGAAACAATATCTACCTAGGTTGGGCCAGAGGCTTGAACCTCCCTCTCTCAGTCTTGGATTGGAGAGGTGTCCGAGTGGCCGAAGGAGCACGCTTGGAAAGCGTGTAGGTGGGCAACTGCCTCGCGGGTTCGAATCCCGCCCTCTCCGCCATAAATAAAGAATGTTTGCACAAGAAAGATTTATCGAGATTTTGGCCGTGCTAGACGGGGAGCTAGCGGTTCCTTGTTACCTGCAATCCGCTTACGCAGGGTCGATCGCTTTTTGGAGGTTTTTCTGACTTTTGGCACTTTCCAAGTAAGTGGTGTTGAAGGCTGGGTCTCATGCAATAAGGCTATGTGAACCTGGTCAGATGCGGAAGCAAGCAGCCATAAGCATTGGTACTTATGTGCCGTGGGGTTGCCTGGTTGGAGCCAACTGCCTGGAAAGTCCAACGGGAAGAGAATCGAAGAAAAGTGCACGGCTGTTTTTTGCTAATTATATGTAAGATATGTCATATATTGTTCTATCAAGAAGATATCGGCCAAAATCATTTAACGAGATTGTCGGGCAAAAGCATATAGTTACTACATTGGTAAACGCCCTTCAGTCTGACCGTGTTGCTCATGCGTATTTGTTTGCCGGCCCAAGAGGAGTTGGCAAGACGTCTATGGCAAGAATATTATCAAAGGCCCTTAATTGTCAAAAAGGAACGACCGGCAACCCTTGCAACAAATGCTCAACATGTAACAGTATTACAAATGGGAATGATATTGACGTCCTGGAAATAGACGGAGCGTCCAACCGCGGCATAGATGAAGTAAGGAATATCAGACAGAATGTGGGGTATGCTCCGGCAGTTTCAAGATATAAAATTTACATTATAGATGAGGTGCATATGTTAACCAAAGAAGCGTTCAATGCCATTCTAAAAACACTTGAGGAGCCGCCTGAGCATGTAAAATTTATCTTTGCGACAACCTCGCCAAGTCGTGTCCCCGACACCGTGCAATCGCGCTGTCAGAGGTTTGATTTTAAAAATATTTCTGTGCCTGATATAAGCAACAGACTTGCACAGATTTGCAAAACCGAGAACATCTCAGCAGAAGAAGAAGTTTTTCAATCTATCGCAAAATATGCCCGGGGAGGATTAAGAGATTCTGAATCTATCTTAGACCAGCTCGCTTCGTTTTGTCACGAGAAGATAACGTTAAAAGATGTTTACGATATCTTTGGAGTTGTCAGTGACGAGAAAATCTCTAGTTTGATTAATAGTTTTATAGAAAAAAATCCTGAGTTATCTGTAGAAATTTTTCATGAAATTATGGAAAGCGGAAGAGATATAGAGGGCTTTATTGACCAACTACTTCTTTATATCCGTGATTTACTCCTAGTTTCAGTCTGTAAAGAGGAGCGGAGCACAATAGAAACCGTATCAAGCGACATTAATCTATTACGAATGCAATCTTCATCACTTTCTCCTGATACATTAATGTACATGTTTCAGATAATTTCCGAAGCTAAAAGTAAAACAAGAGACTTACTTCAACAGAGGATTTTTCTGGAAGTTTTGTTTATAAAACTTGCGACTATGGAAGAATTGAAACCGCTTAGCACCGTTTTGGACAAAATAGAAGGAATAAAAAAGATGTTTGAGGGCCATGCGGAGAATGTGGGCAAGTCTGTACACACATACAACGAAGGTGTTACGGCGCCGGCAAAAACAGTGATAAAAGAAAAACCTTCCGATGGTTATGCAGAGACAAATAAAAAAGCAAGCGCTGCTGATTTTGTTAATACCTGGGACAAGGTAATGGTTGAGGTTCAAGTTGAACAAAAGGCTATTTGGGCCAGGCTGAGTAGTGCCAGGGTTTTATATATTGATGATAATGAGGCGGTTGTAGAATTTCCAGGAAATTGCCGTATTCATAAAGAAAGGCTTGAAAAACCCGAGGAAAAGCGGATAATTGAAGGCTGCCTGCAAAAAGTAACCGGAAGGAAGATTCAGTTAAAATTTACAATATCTAAGAATGGCCACAAAATAACAAATAATAAAGACGGCAAACATGGTCTTGTACAAGAGAAGAAACACAAGGGATTGGAAGGCGATGTAAAAAACGAACCTATGGTAAAAAAAACTATAGAGTTTTTTGATGGTACAATTGTTAATATAAGAGGAGAAAAAGGATGAAGGGAATGGGTAACTTAGGAGGCATGATGAAGCAAATGCAAAAACAGGCGGTTAACATGCAAAAGAAGATGGAAGAGATTCAGGAAGGCCTTAAGGAACGCGTTATAGAAACAAGCTCTGGCGGTGGGATGGTAACCGTACATGTAAATGGAAGGCAGGAGCTTCTATCTGTGAAAATCGACAAGGAAGTTGTTGACCCTGATGACGTGCAGATGCTGGAAGATCTTATATTAGCGGCAG
>JBHHYW010000267.1:0-4524 GCA_046757745.1 Candidatus Scalindua sp. | reverse complement strand
CCTTATTCCCCTTATCCAGATAATTTCTGCTCTTGTCATTAATAAATGACACTGCCTGTACTTCGAGCTGTTCTTCCAGTTTTCCGGCACTGTATGCTTCTGTTAATAATTTCGGGCAACTTATAGATGCACAATTAATAGCAAAGTGTATCCGGGGCTCTCGAAATGCCTCTCTCAGCTTTTCATTTTCCAGTACCTGTAAAGTAATCTCGCCGTTTTCTATCTTGAATTTCTTTCGTTTAAAAAAACTGTTAGGAATCCAACCTATATTACGAACACTCTTTATCGGATACACTTCCAGGATGCCCTTTATAACAAATGCATTATAAGCATTTATCCAGAAAGCCATTCGATGTTTGTCGGACGGCAGCCTACCGGGATCTGTATTAGAAAGATATTCAATATATTTCTTGAACCCTTTGTCTTCCTTTAACCCCTTATAATCAACCAGCCCACCCTCTGAAACATAACGGCTCAGGATACTATCAAAAATTGATCCTGGATCATCTTTTTCTGATGCAGAAACCTTAATCGCCAGGCCTTGAACTATTGCCAAAACCAGCATCAGCATAATAATCTTCATTTTATCTTCCTCACTTTGATTAGAAAAGAGATTCCCGCTCAACGGATTGCGGGAACGACAGAGCCTACGGCGGACTTTAAATATATTCATGTAGGGTAGATTAAAGACCTCGGCGCTTTTTGTCCGGGGAAGCAAAACGTCTGCCTGCCGGTAGGCGGGAATCCGCCTTTTCCGCCTTTCTTTTATTAAGAAGTACTATTTCTTTGTCTGTTAGCCAAAGTTTAAATTATTTACCCAAACCATCTTATCAATTTTTTAGTGACATTAGGAACCCAACCGGAGAATATCTTTTCAGCATAGTACAGATTCGTTGTCCTTCGAACTGCCTGAGACAATGTTGGATAGACATGTATAGTGCCGGTAATACTTCCAACCCCGAGATCATTCTGCATTGCCATGACAAATTCGTGTAAAAGTTCTCCACCTTGTGGAGCAAGGACATGGGCGCCCAATATCTTGCCCTTCTTCGTGCACACGATTTTAATAATCCCTTTGTCCTCCCCTTCTATAACGGCTCTGTCTAAATCTTTAACATCAAACCTGTAAACCTTTACATTTTTATATTTCTGCTTTGCTTCATCCTCTGTTAATCCCACACGTCCCAGTTCCGGGTCAGTATAGGTAACCCACGGAACCGCACGATAATTAACCTTTTTCTTCATTAAAGGTATTAAGGCATTAGCAACCACAATGCCTGCTTGATACTCAGCAGTATGCGTAAATAAGTACGGCCCTGTTGCGTCTCCACACGCCCATATATTCCTCGCAGTAGTCCGCATGGAACTATTTACAACTACAGACCGATGCTCCACCCTGACCCCCGCGGCATCAAGTTCAAGGCCCTCCAGATTAGGTGCGCGTCCAATAGCCAGCATAAACTCATCGGCTTGAAATGTTTTCTCCTGTCCGCTGCATTCGGCTACCACTACTTTCTGATTATCCTCCTGCTTAACATAGATTACGTCTATACATGTATGAATCTCTATGCCCTCTTCTTTCAGTATAGATTCGATAATGTCTGATACCTCCTTGTCCTCACGTGGCAAAACCTGTCCCATCTTTTCTATAACTATAACCTTCACACCAAACCTTGCAAACACCTGTGCAAACTCAAGCCCTATCGGGCCCGCTCCCAGAATAATTATTGATTTGGGCAGATAATCCAGTTCCAGAGCGCTTTCACTGGTAAGATATTTAATATCTTCAAGGCCCTTGATGGGGATAGCAACAGCTCTTGAGCCGGTTGCAATGACAAACTTCTTGCTCGTTATCGTATAATCACCAATTTTAAAGGTGTGCCGGTCAATAAATCTGCCATCACCAAAAAAAATCTTTATCCCCATATTTTCAAATCTTTTTGGATCATCATGCACACCGATCTTTGATATCACCTCTCTCATATGCTTCATGACATTCCCAAAATCAAAGGAGACATCAGCATCATTCAGGCCGTACTCTTTAGACCTTTTAATGAGCGAAGCTACCTTTGCAGACTGAATCAAAGCCTTTGTGGGAACACATCCATAATAAAGGCAGTCTCCTCCCAGTTTGTTTTTCTCTATCAGGGCCACCCTGGCGCCGAGTTGAACGGCTCCACTCGCAACGCTTAAACCTCCCGCCCCGCCACCAATTACTGTAAGGTCATAATCTTTCATCGTTTCTCGCCTTTTCCAGTTGTGTTGTCTCCAAAATGTTAATTTATTTACACTTAGTGTCGCCGCAGGCTTTAGCCTGCGATATCTACGCAACCTGAAGGATGCGGCTACTTTTATTAGTTATTCCAGTTTATACTTTATTCTCTATAACTTTAGTTTTCTTAAATTTCTTATATATAGTTGGTGTAAATGAAATTAATATCAATAGAGCGCTTGCAATAATCAAATTAGCCATTGCCTTTTTTCCGCTCCCTGTTACACCACTGAGAAGCGCATCTGCAAAATATGTATAAATAAATGTACCGGGCAGCATGCCAATGACAGAACCCAGCAAATAATCACGGTACTTAATCCTGGAAAGGCCGGAGCCAAAGTTAAGTCCATTAAAGGGAACAAGAGGGATTAGCCTGAGTGTGAATATAAACCGGAAACCATGGCCGGCAACTTTTTCATCAAAGGACTCTATCCTCCCCTTCATAAGCCTTGCCACAAAATCACGCCCGAAGTATCTAGCCATCAGGAATGCAAGAGTAGCGCCCAGATTAGACGCCAATATGTTATAAAAGGTACCCCATGCTACTCCAAAGATTGCACCGCCGCACAAGGTCAAGAGTGAACCGGGCAACGCAAAAACACATCCGATACCATAAATAATAATGAAACCAACAGGCCCCCACCAATGTTCCCTGAATTGAGCAAGAAGATTCAGGAGCGTCTCTTTCCGGGTATAGTGTGACAGGGGTGTATATCTGAATGCAAAAAATGCGCCTGCAAGAATCATTATAAGGATAACAAACTTTATTATTGATTTCTTGTTTGTCATGATTTTGCCCTTAAGCCTTCTTTAATATTTTCATCATCTTATCACCATTTAACTTCGACACCATAACATACTGATTCCCTGCCCCTTTCCATCCCATGATTCGGCAATGCCCGCAGTACCCGTTGCCATCATAATAAACGACCTTCTTGCCTATGAGTATTTCCTTCATCTCTGAAAAATCAATGTTTTTCCCATATCCCGATATGGAATCAGGATTACAGATTATCATCAATGAAACAGGGGTTCCATCATGCATATAATAAACCTGGGATACCTTCATGCCTTCAATCTCAGACAATGCCGCACCGACTAACCGAACATCGTCCTTAATTTCGGGCAAGACTATGTTTGAATTGGTATGTTTCCGGAGGTATTTCACAATTGTTTCCGGGTCCTGTGAACGAATGTCCAGATCGAACTGATGCATTAAATAGTTGTGATATTTTGATTCTGCCAGATAAAGGGCATCGTCCTTCTCCAGATTACCCGGTATCACAAAAAAATAAACGATCATAATTATCGCTGCCGCAATCCCCGCAACCGGGGCCAGGCGTCTTCCTGACATTAAATTCTTTACAAATAATATAAACAAGCTTGGCTTCTCTTTTGTCCTTTCCAAAATATTTTCCACAAGATAATCAGGCGCCTTTACTTCACAAATAGTTTCTCTCACCCTTGTTTGAATCTGCCGCTCTTTCTCCATTCTCTGGCCGCATTCACAACACATATCTAAATGTGCCAAAACCTCAATATTCTTATCCACATCGAGTTCGTCATCAAGAAAGGCATAAAAATACTTTCTAGCCTCGTTACAATTCATTTTTTACTCTCTTTCATAACCATATTTTTTTGCATAACCGGCCAACTTTTCCTTTAACATCTTTCGCCCCCTGTATATCCTGGACATTACAGTGCCGACAGGACAATTTACCATTTCCGAAATTTCCTTGTAAGAAAAGCCCTCAACAGTAGAAAGCAGGATTACCAAACGGAAATCCTCAGGCAGCGCTTCTAATGCCTTTTTTATATTATCATCCAGCAATTTATCAAGCGCCGATTCATCTTCCAGGATCGATGGCGCCATGATTTCCTCCTGTATTGATGCGTGAAACGCCTCAACGCTATCAAAATCGACCAGAGATGGCTCCAGTTTGTCTTTACGGTATTTATTGATGAAAGTGTTCGTCATTATTTTGAATAACCATGCTTTTTCATTACTGATTTCTTTGTCGTCCTTGAGAAATTTAAATGCCCTCAAGTAAGTCTCCTGAACCAGATCATCTGCATTATTTTCATTCTTAGTAAGATACAATGCAGACCGATATATGGCATCAATGTGAACGAGAAGATTATGTTTTTGACTCATGTTTCATTAACCCGATCCCGGAAAATTGCATGTATTGTTGGCGCACCCGCTCGTATGAACCTTCCGGCCCTGCCTCATCTAAAACGGAAGCTCTTAC
>JBHHYW010000266.1:0-4535 GCA_046757745.1 Candidatus Scalindua sp. | reverse complement strand
CGTATAAATTTACTCTTGCCGAGGGCAGATATACAACGCCTTTTAAGATGCTAATCGGCATATTAATCCTGGTGGCAGCCTTTATATGTACCAGGTATTTGAAAAATTTACTGAAGACAAAGGTTTATGAGAAAGCCCAGTTAGAACAAGGGGCTCGACGTGCAATTTCATCCGGAATAACGTATTTCGTAATTGGAGTGGCGGCAATAATAGGTTTAAATATTGCAGGTATTCCGTTAAAGAGCCTTACCATATTTGCCGGTGCATTCGGTATTGGCCTGGGCTTTGGGATGCAGAATATAATAAATAATTTCGTAAGCGGTATTATAATCTTCTTTGAAAAACCTATAAAGGTTGGTGATATAGTAACACTTGATAAGGAAATTGCAGGCAAGGTCGAAAAGATAAGTACTAGAAGCACCGTTGTAAAGACCTTTGACAGGAAGACTGTAGTTGTTCCAAACTCAAAGTTCCTGGAGAGTAACGTGGTGAATTGGGTTCATGGTGGCGATATGTTACTAAGATCTAAAGTAATTGTAGGCGTTGCGTATGGTTCCGATACTGAACTTGTAAAGAAATGCCTGCTTAAAGTGATGGATTCACATCCGGATGTGAAAAAAGATCCCGCACCGATAGTACGCTTTGCGGAATTTGGGAACAGTTCATTAAATTTTGAGTTGTATTTCTGGGCTCACATATTTGAGAGATGGATGGCTATCAGTGACTTAAATTTTGCAATTGACAGAATATTCAGGGAAAACAACATCGAAATACCTTTTCCCCAGAGAGATTTGCACATTCGTTCAGAAAAACCTGTCGAAACACAATTTACCACGTTAACTAAATATGATGAGGATAGTAATACAGATTCCAAAAACCCTCAAATAGACGAATAAGTTTTTGAGAAATTGTTGTCATGCCTTAATTTGCTATAAACTCTTTGAATTGTCCATTGCACACAATTTCCAGTATCTCTTATATTCTAACTAAAAGTGAATAGACATTTTAAATTTGATGCCGTACAAATTCATAAAGATTACTGGCAAAACGTAAATTATGTTTCTATCACAACATTATGTAATTAGTTTGTACATAATATACTTAATATAGTATTTTCTTGTTGACATTGCCGAAAAGTTGCTTTATGCTTTACAAACATATAAGATATTACCCACTAAAAACTTATATTGAAATCCCGCTTCTGTGCAACAACAAAAGTTTTTGTGAGTCTGATTTACCTGAATAAGCAACCTTCCTCATTATTAAGACTATAACAAATCATCAATAGTTGAGGTGTCTTTTGCAATTTAAAAGTGCCTCACTTGCTACCATCAACTAGTAATTTCAATATTGCCCTATGTCATTCCCATGAAAATGGGAATCTAGTTGTCCTTGTAACGATAATCCCAGATTCCCGCCCAACAGATTGCCTGCCCGAATAGGTACAGGCGAGCGGGAATGACAGAGAAAGGTTAAGTTGTTTGGTTTTGCCGTAATGGCGGCCTAACTTATCAAAATGTACAATTTCGGATATTTTTCATGGAACTTCCTAATATACTGCAGACAGATTGTTGCCATCTGAAAAAGTTACAAACAAAATTTGATTTTTGATTATGTCAAAACTTACTAACTTATTAATACCTCTTATTATGATATCAACCGGAGTAATCTCCTGTACAAGCCAGAGTCTTGTGAGAAAAAGTGATATCCTCCAACAAGCCCTGCTACAACATGAGATGAAAAACGCGGCAGGCCAAACAGGATATACAGAAATTCCCACGAAAATGAAAACTCCAACAATTAATACAGAAAGTATACATACGGTTAATAAAGCTACCGGTAAAGAAAATGATCCAGTTCATGGAGAGGTTACTACTCTAAATCTTATTGAGAAAACAGAAACGCCGGCTGAATTAGAAGAACCAGAAGAAGAGAGTGGTAAAAGACATATTTACAACCTGTCTGCAGAGCAGCAGGATAAAAAAGACCTGAGTCCAGTTGGCCTTGCCCATCTTAATCTTGGAATTGCTTATGCGGAAAGAGATCTGATTGATCAAGCGATCCTGGAATTTCAGAGTGCGATAGAAGCAAATCCACGCCATTTAGAATCACATGTACGATTAGGAGCTACGTATAGATTAAAAGGCATGACGAATGAAGCATTATCTGAATTTAAGAAGGCAATAGATATTGATCTTAATGAAGCGGTTGCGAAGATAGTTTTTAATGCATTACCAGTAGCTTCAAACCAGAAAGTAAAAACAGATGTAGTTAAGGCGCACATAAATCTGGGTAACGCATATAGAGAGGAAGGAAAATTAAAAAGGTCACAGTTAGAATACAAAAGAGCTTTAGAGCTTAAACCGGAACATCCAATTGCCAGAAGATTGCTAAGCGAAATATATTATAGCTTAGGTACTTCCTGCCTGGAGAATAAGAAATATAATAATGCTATCGATGCGTTTAACAAGGTATTGGCGCTAAGCCCCGGTTTCCCTCAAATTAAAGATGCCCTTGAAAAAGCACATTATAATCTCGGCATAAACTATGCTCAAGACGGAGAACTCAATAAAGCAATTATAGAGTTTAACAAGACCATGAAAATTAATCTTAACTATGCCATGCTGGACAAAAATAATCTTAATACTATCAGTAAAGACAAAAAAACTGTTTCAGGGAAACAGATCCATCACGTCATAAATCGTCCAGATGAAAATGTAAATAATAGTACTAACGGCAAAAAAAGAAAAGACAATCCTCATGTAGAAGAAAAAGAGGGAGAGAAGCAAATACCTCGCAAAATTGATGTTGTAGAGAAAATGGTACTGGCAGAAAAAGTACAGTTAAAAACAGAAAGATCTAATGAAGACCTGGATAAGGAAAAGGAAATGTCCAATGGAAGTTTAGCCCGATTCAACCAACCAGACGAGGACAAGATTGTTGCCATTCCGGCAGATTCTCCTGTCGCGGAAACGGATGATAACATTCTTGCAAACACTTATATTGTACCAGGAGAAATTGAAAGTACCTCTGGCCACAGGGTTTTTTCCTACTACATAACCAGAAATTATAATAGCAAAATAGGGTTTAATGAAGCCATAAAGAAATATGAAGACGTCATAAGAAAGAATCCTTATGATGATAATAATGCACATCATAATCTTGCCTATGCTTATTATAGTAAAGCCTTGCATCTTGATGATGCAATAGCAAGGAGAGAAAACTCTCTTGAGAACAATCAGGGTTTTACGGTAAAACGCTTTTATATTCACGATATCGCAGATGATAAAGAAATTGATAAGATAAGTTCAACTAAACATACAGCAACCTTAACCTTAAACAAAGAAAGCGTAGCCTTGTATAATAAGCTGGGATATATACACTTTAAAAAAGGGATGTTTAATGATGCTATTTTCGAGTATAAAAACGCACTCAAGATTGATCCAAAATATTCAAAGACTTTATATAATCTTGCATTTTCTTTCCTTATAAAAGGTTCACACCTGGATATTGCATTAAGGGACAATAAAAAATATTGAATCCTGGTATCAAAATGTAAATAATATAACCTGAGACAAGCGATTTCGTAGCCGCAACCGTTCGGCTGAGATCACGCCGATGCCTTGAGGTTGAGTAACTTACGTAGATTCATCAAGTGATGAACAACGCAGGCTAAAGCCAGCGGCTACAACTACATGTAGTGTAAAATCGCTCAATTTGGGTATAAAGAAATTATATTAGTTTATAATTGAAATGCCTGAATAATTACTTATTGGCAAGGAGATTTATCCCGTTAGATAGTTGAATACGAATCACAACCGGAATATTGGTTTTTCTATCTAACAAATATTTAAAAATCTTTAGACTAAGACAAAAACTACCACTTCATTAATTCAGCTTCTATAAAAATACTTTAAATCTCCAAGCTGTTTACTTTTCCGCTCGCAAAAAAATTATGGCAGAAACACTAGCAAAATCTGAAAGAGATACAGTTGAGGCGCTCAACGTGATCACATCGAATGTAAATTGTTCGATAATGAAAGAATAATATTTGTTAGTGAAGATGGCAAGAGGATTGGCCGTTTAGAGTGGGTAAATAACGGAATACTAATCATAAAAGAGTGTGAAAATGGATAAACATAGCGGCAGAAAAAGAAGATATTCGAAGCGTAGTAAACGGATGGGATGGAAAAGTAGAAGAAATAAAGAGTTAAAGATATATCTAACCATCTTTCTTATATGTGTTTTTGTCGCAGGGGCTATAACCTTTATTACGGGGAAGGTCCCTACTTTTATTAAGAAAACTGTTGAGAAGCAGATAGCGAGCAGGGCTAAAGAAGTCTTAGGTGAAAAGCTGAAAGACATGGAAGGTTTGAAAGATATGAAAGGTATGGATAGTAAGAAGATAGATGAACTAAAGAAGAAGTATGGCGGCATGATAGATAAATACAGGAAATGAATCTACAATAACATATAACTCGATGTCTAGGAAATTCAAAGTTTCAATAGTTAATGAAAATGGTCGCCAAATATAC
>JBHHYW010000265.1:0-4557 GCA_046757745.1 Candidatus Scalindua sp. | reverse complement strand
AGAGCTAAAAAAATAAACATTGTAACCGTTCACGGGTAGAACTCATTTTATCTAATGGTCTGCTTATTCTCAAGACATAAAAATTAATAGACAAACAAGTCCTATATGATTTGCAAAGTGGATAAGATAATTGCTTTGGTGTATTTCAGCTTCAGTTTATCCTGGTTCCAGCAACAATGAAGGAGCGGTTTGTTGGTAAAAATAAGCTCTTACAGATTCAAGTATAAAATTAAATGCAGAACGTCCTTGCAGTGCGCATGTTGCAATTACGGTCCATAGCCGTTCATTACTCTTTCTTCCGCTGATACTACGTGTGCCTTGGGTTACATGACGATATATTACGATAAAGCGTATTGCTTGTTCTGCCGCATTATTGGTAGGCCCTATCCCAGGTGTTGTGATAAACTCAAAATATGCCTTACCGGATAAACGAAACCGGTTTGCCATATTTTGTGCTTCTCTTTTTTCTTCTTTGCCATTTTTGTCTAAACGGCTTGGAACATCTTGCAATGCAGATGTTATGATTCTTTTCTTTGCCTCCTCAAGTGCATTTGAAAAGTCATGCCGTGTCATTGTGTCATGTTCATGGATTGTTTTGAAGAGCTTTCTTATTTCATTAAGGAGACGTTCTCCGTATGCTTTTGTTTCTGCATCAGGCAGTGTTGTCAAAAAACGAATGTCTCTAATCAAATGAGCAATGCAAAATTGTATTGATATATTAAAATCTTTCATTCTTTTTTGAAAGAACCGGTTTATGCGAATTGCTGAGTTTCCCGCGACCAGTTGTTTTTCCTACTAAAATCCAGTTGTCGGCTTTGTAACATGTCCCGATGTGCAATCTGGTGTCAACAAAGGTCTCAACCAGATAAAGGGGATGGTTATACACCTGTTTCCAATCTTGTGACAAACGTTTACGATTCAAGGCCAACAAATATGACGCCAGACAAGGCGCTTTAATCCAGGGTAATATTAAAAAACGAGTATTGTTTGCAATCAGAAAAAGATTTCTTTCACGAATCTCCCTGGTCCAACCTATAAAACGGTCTCTGACTCCAATATACCAAGGTGATGATCCCCAGGCCAGACAGGCTATTGGACGATCTTGTGAAAATGCCATATACTTAAGATGCTCCCCCACCGGCTGAGTGTAACCAAGATAGTGATGTTCACTGATAAGACTGTTGAATGTTGTCTCTTTATTTGTTCTGCGAACTTGTTCGAGTTTTATGGGAAATAGCCCTTTTATAAAACCGGAGAGAGGTGTTTTGTCTATTAACACCTTTCTTGGTTTCTTGCGTTTAGCAAGTGGATTGGGTGGTGTACATTTCCTTGGGGGTTGTTTGATTAAACCTCTCGTCTCTAAAAATAGAAGCAAGCTACGACAAACCATGTCCTTTAAATAGCCATTGGATTGTCGCCAGTCCCAGACCTTACATATTTCTTGTGATATGAAGCGTCTGCTCATTGAAGGATTGGACGATATGATTCTTTTAATTGTCGCAATGTCTTGGGTGGTGATTGTTCGTCCACGATAGCTCGTGATATATTCCATACCTAATAATGCAGCTTATTTGGCGCTGGAACGTAAGAAAATTATTCAACTTGTTCTTATTTTGGAGGAAAATTCTTATTTGAAACTATGAGAACTGATTACTTATTTGAATCTTTATGTCTTGAGAATAAGCAGACCATTAGATAAAATGAGTGATACCCGTGAACGGTTACTAAACATTAAAAGGCAATTTTATTTATGAAATTAAATTTGAACCAATCAACAATATAAAAAAGGAATATTTATTTGAGAATTGTTCAAACATTTAAGAACATCTAAAACAGAAGACTGAACAAACAGAACTTTTCACTATCAGATGGAGAGTTATATGATAAAAACACCAAATGAAATTTTATCAGAAAAGATAATATCTGCCCTTATCATACAGAAGCTTATTCCCGAAAAAACTATAGATAAATATAAGAAAACTATTTTTAATGGAGAAATGACTCAAGAAGACTGGTTATTGATAACAGAGATAAATGAAACCAAACCGGAGGTAACTAAAAGTGCCTAAAAGAATTGAGCCAGTAACTTTAGAATGTTTTAAAGGGGCAACGTGCACTACTACAATAGATTTTGATACGAATAAACCCGTTGTGATGATTTTTGGCGAAAATGGTACAGGGAAATCAACTATTACAGATGCAATTGATTTTGTATGTAATGAGGAATTTGGGTCCATAAATGATAGAAGTGTTTCGTCAAGTAAGGCTGATTTAGTTGCTTCTCTAGGAAAAGCAGCGAATGATTTAAAGATAACCCTCAAATATGGAGGGAATCAGGTTGGTTGTCATTTTAATATTTTTGGTATGGAAATATCTGATGCCGATGTAAGACAATATGGAGAAATTACAATTAAGCTTGCAAATACATTGATTTGTGACAAATGTGGAGAATTGCCCTGTCGCAACAAATCAGGGAGTTATTGGGAATGTAAATGTGGTTCTGCATACATGCATCCTTTTACAATCCCAAATTAAAAGAAGAAATTATAAATGTCTAAACCTCAAACGCATCGTAAATTATTTGAGAATATAAAGAAACTTCTCTACGAGGCTAGAAATGCTGTCGTCAGAAATATCAATACTGCAATGGTAATGACCTATTTTGAAATAGGCAGAATGATCGTAGTAGATGAGCAGCAGGGAAAAGTGCGAGCGGATTATGCCAGGGAAACTCTGAAAAATCTGAGTCTTGACCTGACAAAAGAATTCGGCAAGGGATTTTCTGAGAGAAACCTTGAGAACATGCGAAGATTTTATCTTTTATATTCCTCAAAGATTTCGCAGACACTGTCTGCGAAATCTAAGACGGTGTCTCATATTCCTACGGAAATCCTTTCCCTGAGTTGGTCGCACTACCTTCTTTTGATGAGAATCGAAAATGAGGACGAACGCAGTTTTTACGAGATTGAAGCCTCTAATCAGAATTGGTCTGTACGGGAATTAGAACGTCAATTCAATTCTTCTCTATATGAGCGGCTTTCTCTGAGCCGGGATAAGAAGAAAGTCCGGCAACTGAGCAAAAGGGGACAGGTAGTTGCCAAACCACAGGATGCCATCAAAGAGCCTTATATTCTGGAATTTCTCGGTCTGAAAGATAAGGCTAGTTACACGGAAAGTGATCTTGAAGCAGCGATTATTGATAAGATAGAGCATTTCCTACTGGAACTAGGCAAGGGATTTCTCTTTTCAGGCAGACAGGTCAGATTCACTTTTAATGAAGACCATTTCTTTGTTGATCTTGTCTTCTACAATCGTTTACTGAAGTGCTTTGTTCTGATAGACCTGAAGATAGGCAAGCTTAAACATCAGGATCTGGGACAGATGCAGATGTATGTCAACTACTACGATCGCTATGTGAAGTTGGAGGAAGAAAACAAAACGATTGGTATCATTTTGTGTAAGGACAAGAATAAGGCATTGGTTGAAATAACCTTGCCAAAGGACAATGAGCGGATTTTTGCCAGAAAATACCAGTTATACCTGCCGAGTAAGGAAGAACTGAAGATGCAATTGGAGGAATGAATAAGAGATCAATGTCAAACAAAAAACAAAAACTTGAACTAACCTGGATTGGCAAGGATGATGAGCCAAAACTTGAACCGAGGATACTGATTGAAGACCCTGAGAAATCCTATGGAGACCTGTCTGCCGTGCCGGCACAGGCAGGTAAGAATACACAGAACATGCTTATCCATGGGGACAATCTGCTTGCGCTAAAAGCACTGGAACAGGACTTTGCCGGGAAGATCAAGTGTATCTATATTGACCCACCTTATAATACCGGAAATGCTTTTGAGCATTATGATGACGGGTTGGAACACTCTCTCTGGCTATCTTTAATAAAACCACGTCTGGAACTGTTAAGAAATTTGCTTTCTCATGATGGCAGTTTGTGGGTTTCAATAGACGATGATGAAAGTCACTATTTAAAAGTGCTGTGTGATGAGGTGTTTGGAAGAAGAAATTTTGTGAATAATGTAATTTGGGAAAAGAAATATTCTCCACAAAATGACGCTAAATGGTTGTCTGACAGCCATGATCATATTCTTGTCTATGCAAAAAACAAGGAAATATGGAGACCGAATCTGCTGCCAAGAACAGAGGAAATGAATGCGCGATATAAGAATCCTGATAATGACCATAGAGGCATTTGGAAAGTAAGTGATTTATCTGCAAAAAGAGTTACACCAAAAGATGTTTATGAGATTACTACCCCAAGTGGTAGAAAAGTTATGCCACCCAAAGGAAGAAGTTGGGCAGTTTCTAAAGAAAAGTTTTTAAGTTTAATTGAAGAAAATAGAATTTGGTTTGGAAAAGATGGGAATAGCGTTCCACAACTCAAAAGATTTTTAACGGATGTACAAGAAGGTACCGTTAGTAAAACAATATGGTTTAGAAATGAAGTTGGCGATAATCAGGAAGCAAAAAAGGAGGTCAAATCATTTAACAGTGATGATGTATTCACCACACCAAAACCCGAACGTTTAATTGAGCGGA
>JBHHYW010000264.1:0-4558 GCA_046757745.1 Candidatus Scalindua sp. | reverse complement strand
TATACCGATTTGAAATACCCATTACGGGGTTCTTGTCTCTTTCAGATTTAAATAGAAAAACCTTATATATCAATAAGTTAAGTTTTTACCTTATAAGGTTTTAACCAAATCATGTGGTTATTCAAATAAGGTATATGATTATTAGAATAGGTTCAGATAAGAAGGCTGGGGGTCTAAGGGGGGTGCATGTATAAGCCCTGTAGTGGTGAATATATGAACCCTATATATAAACCCTATGTGGGGGTGAATGTATATATGATGAAAGGCATAAAATCTTATATAAAACCTAAAGGTTGCACAATAAGAGAGCGTGGGAAGCATGGAGGTCTTTATAAGATAAGGTTATCTGATTATCGATGCAATGAAGCAGAGAAGAAAGAGATAAAGCAGTGGATAAAGAGTGTGCGTGGAAAAAGGTTTAAGACTTGTAAGGTGTATTAAGAAATGCCTGTAAAGATAAGAAAAACAAAAAAAGGGTGTTATAAAGTAAGCACGCCCTCTGGTGTAAAAGCTAAATGTACTACTAAGAGTAAATCGAGGCGTCAGAAGAGACTATTAAATGCTATTAAACATGGATTTAAGCCACGTACTAAAGCATGAATACAAGAAAAGTAAGAACTAAAGCAGAGCAGCGAAAAAGGTTGTTGCAGATAGCAGAGAGGAGAGAGAAGCTAACCGAGCAGCTTAATTTGTTATCTGAGTTAGATCCTTATTGGATGTATCAGCCTTCGGATGGGATAATCAATGATAGGGGGAAAGAATTTCTACAGAAATACCTTAGGGAAGAGGATATACCTCAGAGATTAGATAGTCAATTAGATGCCCATTTGTCTACTGCTAATATAATTGGTGTTACAGGTGGTAATCAAGCTGGCAAGACCACATTTCTTGCCATAGAGGACTATATTGCAATTACAGGGGAATTACCTTTAGCGTTAAAGGGTAAATACCCCAAAAGTAAATTGCCGACAAGTTGGCCTGTTAAAATCAGGGTTGTAGGGGTAAGTGACAAACAGGTTAATAATACAGTTAAGTATTGGTATCAGTATTGGTGTCCAAAGCAACACCTGAAGAATGGCAAATGGTCGGACAGTTATTCGTCTCAGTATGATGTTTTAACTTTATACTCAAACAGTAAAGGGGAAAAAGTTATAGGCACTATAGAGTTTATGAATAACAAACAGGATGTGGAAGTATTTCAGGGTCCGCCTTTGCATAAAGTTTCCTATGATGAAGAACCATTAGAATCCATACGTAAAGAAAACATAAGAAGGTTTGTAACTGCTGATCAAGTAAGAGAAGTATATGCTTTTACACCTACAAAGGGATTGAGCTGGACAGCAAGTCTTTTTCTTGATTGTAACGATAATGACCGTAGTATAGAAAGGTTTCAGTTATGTAGTGTAATTAATCCTAAAGCTAATCTAAAGTCATTAGCTGCTATATGTAATGAGGAGACTGATTATGATGTGCAGAAGATGAGACTTTTGGGTGAGTTTATTTCACTGTCAGGGTTAGTATATGGGAAACTGTTTGATAATCGTATACATGTGATACCGCCATTTGCTTTAAATAAGAAAGACTATGTTGTATATCGTGGGTTAGACCCTCATTTAGTTAAACCTACGGTGTGCGTAGAAATTGCAATAGACCGAATGGGGTTTGAATATGTTGTGGGAACTTACAGTAGGCAGGCTGATACTTCGGAAATAAAAAAAGATTTAGCCGTGCGTGCTGTTGAAAGGAACTACAGGCTTGGTTGGACACGATGTGATAAGTCTGCTGATTCTACCATTAAAGCGCTTGGAGATAGAAATATCTTTTTAGAACTTGGTCGTGGTGAAAATGCCATTCCAGCGCTTGATACTTCTGAGAAATACACAGGTTCAATTCATGCAGGCGTAGATGTAATCAAGAGATTACTTAAAGTTGATCCTATAGTTGGTAAACCGAGACTGTTTGTCTTTAATATACCAGAAAACAAGCAGTTAATAACTGCTTTCAAAACAATGGAAAGAGATGTATATTCTAATGAGGATAAAAAGGGGATAAAGGACAGAATCGCAGAGGGCAGGCATGATGCACATGCAGCTTTAAGGTATGCACATCAAAGACACATGAATTGGATACCTATTATGAAAAATATACCAGAATATAAACCAATTAGCCAAGCAGTAGGATATTAAAATGGATAAAGATATACTTAATCGTGTATTAAAATACAAACAGCAATCAGAACAACTTAGGGCTAAATATGACTATAGATGGACTAAAAACCTTAAGCTGGTACAGGGAATTTTCCCTGAATCTGAAACAACACAATCAAAAGTAAGAAATAGAAGTAAGATATTTTTCAGAAAAATATGGACAACAAGTTGGAGATTGGTAGCGTCTTTTTGGTCTGCCTTTCTACAGGATAGAGATACCTTTAAGATTGAGGGCAGAGATTCTCAAGATAGTCATAAGGCAAGAATATTGCAAATTATGACTGAATATCGTAGGGATTTAATGATGAGAAGTCAGGGGTTATTTCTGCAGTTTATCTGGGGTTTTCAAAATATTATTAATCTCGGGTGGTGTGTTGGCAAGTTGTCATGGGAATTTAACCCGAAAACAGGTCAAGATGGTCCTAGATTCATCATATATCCAAATGAGCAAGTGTTTCCTGACTTGACTGCTGAGACAAAAGACCGCATGAGATACATCATCTTTGAAAATTATCTCACTAAAGAGGATATGGAAGAGCTTGGTTATGAGAATATAGATAAGGCTGAAGCAGTTAGTATACCGTCAAACTCTGTTAGAAACGCAAGACATTATAAGACTTCCGATCCATTACAGAATCCAGGCGATAATGAATATCCGATACCGGGCAGATATCAGGAAGATAATAGAAAAGATACCTTAACTGGCAATAGATATCGGGTTTGGGAAGTTTTTTATAAAAAAGATAATAAGATAAGATTTGTTGTTACAAACGAAAACAAAGTAGTCTTAAAACCTGAAATTGATAGTCCTTATGGAGACAGATTTCCAATTGTATCTGGGGTGTGCCTTACAGAAGCCCATAAATTGCTTGGAGAAGGTTTCCCTGAGCCGCTTGAGGGTCCACAGGAATCTTATAATGCTAATTTAAACATGAGAAAAGATAATGTTGCTCTTTCCTTAAATAAAATGTTTAAAGTATCAAGGTTTGCGAGTGTTGATTTGCAGAGTCTTGTTAATCAGAGGTCTGGTGGAATAGTATTAATGGATGATATTAATGCTGTTCAGGAGATAGACCATCGTGATGTTACTCAAAGTTCATATATAGAGGCAAACCAAGATGATCAAATGATGGAAGAGATGAGCGGCATTGTTGATATTAAACAGGGCAGAGGTAGAGAGCAGAAGGCAACAACAAGCCAGATAAATCTCTCTGAGGCTAACGCCAAAATAGATTTGTATATAGCTATGGTTTCAGAGACATTTATCAGAGAGTTTTATAGCCTTCTTGCTTATCAAATACAACGATTTGAAACAGATGAAAGAGTGTTTAGAATAGCAAATGATACCTTTAGGCAGGAAACTGGTTTACCAATAGAAGATTTATATGACCTTGATTTTGAAGCTGATTGTATTGTAAATGTTGGATTGGGGACAGTTGGAAGGCAAACAGAGATACAACAGACTTTGTTGGCAATGGATAGAGCGATAATGTCTAATCAAAGTGCTTTGCAGTTGTTGCAAATACCGGGGGCAGTTCCGCCTGAAGGTATAAGATTAATAGATACAACTGCATTGTTAGAGGATATTTTGCCAAAACTTGGCAAAAAAGACTTAACAAGATACTTTATTAATGTTACTCCGCCTCAACAACAAGAACAATCAGGCAGCCAAAATCCAGCGTTAGCAGGAGCTAATCAACCCCAGATAGGAGGCAGAACAGCAGCTCCTACTGCAAGTGATTTGCAATTTGGCAGTTTGGGGGGGGTATAACAAATGGATTACAGTTTACTTGAAGATAAAGAATTATATGATAAACTTGAAAGAGCGGCACTTGCAAACAAACTAAAGTCAAGCAATGAATGGAAATTGCTTGAAGAAGCAAGGAAGCGAATAGTTGAACGTGCCGTTTGTGAGTTTGCTACGAGAACGGATGTTACGGATATAGCAAAACTTACTGAACTTAAAGTGATTATCAAGAAATATAAGTATGGTTTGTTTTCAGAATTGGATTTACTTATTCAGGAAGGTGAATTAGCCTTTCATGAATATAAAAATAGAGAAATGTTAAATACTAACAGTAATCCTGACTGATTCAGGATAATCGAGCAATGACTCGTTAAACAGAAAGGAAAGAAAAAATGGCAAAGAAAAAGAAAATTAAAAGCGCATCAGAAAGCGCACCAGAGCAGCAGTTGGAAAATCAAGAAACTGAAGTAGAAAATCAGGAGGCGGATAAAGAATTATATAATGAGAGAGAATCAGTTTATGAACAATTTAATAAAAGGCTGCTCCCAGAAGATGAGTCAAATCTTGATGAAACGGATACCTCATCCGATAACGAGGAAACGGA
>JBHHYW010000263.1:0-4560 GCA_046757745.1 Candidatus Scalindua sp. | reverse complement strand
TCGCCTGTCGTGCCAGCTATTTTAGCAGGATTAAGTTTGTTTAGGAGGTCTGTTATATTTTGTTCAGTTATTTTTGTGCTGATTTGACTTGTATTTAATTTATCAGTAAAAGATGTCGATGGAAGTCCCGGAAGTAGGTTTTCTAATGATGCATTTGACTGTACAGTATCAGTATTATTGATGATGCTTTTTGTAAAGACTTCTACGGGGATATCATGATTCAATATCTGATATAATGGTGTTTGATCATTGTGAATGTTAGTTGTGATGTTAGTTGGTGCGTCCATTGAGGCCAAAACGATTAAATGATATATTTCTTCAATACTTGATATATTATTTAGTTCAGATGGAATAATGGTAGAGTCTTGATTATCAATTGTGGATTCGTTATTCATTGAATTTGTCAGTTTTGCAAGAAAACTGTTTTCACTATGATTGTTTTGATTGGTTTGCAGAGAGCTGTTGCCGGTCTTCTGTATACCTGTGGCAGGCAGCTCTTTAGTTGACTGTATTCCAATTAATGAGTTTAAGGATTGTTCAGGCATTTTTTTATAAACGATTTTCAAGAAACGAGTTTCGAAATGGTAATAAGATGTTTGTGTATTAAGCTAGCTTTGTGCCAAAATGAATATTTTTAATTTTTCATATAGAGATCAACCATAATCAATATTTCTATTTTCAACTGTAACAAGTAGTTAGGAAATAGTTATTTTGTTTGAGTCATGCGGCAATGAAGTTGTTTTCACTTGTTGAAAGGTGTGCGTTATTACATTTATTACCGTATGGAACGGAAAAAAATTTCCTGTACATAGGAATTAACAGGAGGCAATAAACGAGAGATGAGGATGGAAAGCAATAAGTCTGGCAGGAGTCATTTCTCCTTCAGAATAATGACATGCAGAAATGTCATTCTTGATGTAGAGCAAAGCGGAATGAAGAATTTATTGTGTTATAATGAGCGGGATAGGGTCTCAGAGGGTTTCTATTATATGATAGGCAACAAATTGAGCATATCGTTTCATAGACAACATTATAAGATTCCAATCATATAGCGATTGTTTCCTTTGATATTGTTTTTTATAGTAGGATTTTAGAAGTTTTATAACTGAGGCTTGACTGCTATCAAATATAGCATCGGCGCTCCACATTATGTTGCCGGACTTGGCAGAGAACATGCCGATCTTTATGCCTAAAACCGGTGGCTCGTATGGTTGGTACTGAGTAATTTTACCAAAAATAATTGCGTCTACTTTGTATCTCTTTTTTGCTTCTATAATTGTTTCAGGTCTAATCAAGCCTCTTGTCCAGATATCCTTTTGTTGTGATAGTATATCCTGAAACTCCTGGGCTTCTACAATGTCAAATTTTGCACTTCTTTGTAATTCAATTGAAAATGCTTTTGTAACATCATCTACTACTTTGTCTCTTTTAGATTCTATAGTGAGAGGGAGTAATAAAACTCTTTGCAGACTGGCATTGTTGTATTCTTCGGATTTATGATAGCTGATAGAATCAAATTCTTTTGTAGACAATGCACTTTGGACCGTTCCGGCCATATCGGTAATTACGCAGCCTTTGGTACTTATTACAATAAAAAAGAATAAGGTTATTGTTATTGCGGTATGAAATGTCTTCATATTTATCAGAATGGTGGACGGTGTTTTCTTTCAATCTTCTGAAGTATGCTATTCTTCTTGCTTCAGATTGTCGATTTTTAATTTATATAACTTTTGCTCTGCCTTTATTTCAGATAGTTGAGCCTTTAGAAGTTCTTTTTTTAAAGGGTTTAGTTCTTTCTCCGCAGCGACAGCCCTTGCTTCAGTATCACTTAACTTAGATTCAAGGGCTTTAATTTTATCTGACAAATCTTTATTTTCTTTCTCCAGTCTCTCCTTGGTATCAGCAAAATCTTTCTCTACACCTTCTTTTGCCGCTTGCAGGTCGGATAGTTTTTTAGTAGATGTTTCTGTCTGGATACGCATCTCATTTTTTAATGCTTTTATCCTGGCCTCTAATATTTTAATCTTTTTTAAAACTTTTACTTCTTCATCTCCTTCTACAATTCCCAGTCCGAGTGGAGACCCTTTTGACAAATATCCTGATCCTTGCACAGCGGGAGGAGCCTCTTTTGCCTTGCTTTCACTAATTAAAGGCTTATCACTACTGGCAGCAGGTTTATCCGTTTTGGTTTTGGCTTCTTCAACGGGAGGAACATCTTTGGTCTTGCTTACTTTAATTAAAGGCTTGTTTCTACTGGCAGCAGGTTCAGGATGATTTAGTTCCAGGTATTCGCAACCATTCACTAATATGATAGAAATACAGAGTATGGCCCAAAGACATTTTTTAAATTTCAGATCGGCTTTTGACATTTTTATGTAAAATTGTTTTGTTAAGTTAAGTAAACAGATTTCATTATTGTCAAGAGTTGGTGGTTCTTGTGTGCCGGACAGTAATAATACGGCGGCTGTAAATGCCGCTTATGGTTCACTTAACTATAGTGATATATAATATATTTTCAATTGTCAATATTTTTCATTATCAAATTTGTAAGAAAATATGCAGTATCCTAACCCTGGCTTAATTACTTGATTTTCATTCAAGCATAGCCTAGAATGCTCTCTTCTCTCTGGTTTCGATTGAATTACTATTGTTATACATTTTCCCAGGTTGCCAGAATGCGCAAGGCAAAAGGTCTGTTCAAGCTGGTATTGTTATTATTACTTTAACAGGATACAGTATTACAGGGAATTAAGTATATAGTAAAAATATTATTAATACACTATGAGAAATAATATTGTACATGTAGGTGCACATGAACTCCGGTATGAGATACGTGAAATAGTAACGGTAGGCAACAAGCTGCAGGATATGGGATTGGATATTTGCTGGGAAAACATTGGTGATCCCATACATAAGGGCGAAAAGATACCGCCATGGATCAAGGAGGTGATAAAAGAGGCTATTGACACAGATTCCTCATTTGCATACTGCCCCACAAAGGGTTTGGAGGAAACAAGGGAGTTTCTTGCAGGCATTTGTAACAAAAGAGAAAAGGCACAGATAACAAAAGAAGATATCGTTTTTTTTAATGGTATTGGCGATGCGATCTCTAACGTTTACAACTATTTAAGGAGAGATGTGAGGGTGATCGGCCCTTCACCTGCTTATTCTACCCATTCATCAGCGGAAGCGGCGCATGCCGGTGTAGATCCATTAATGTATAAATTAGATCCGGAAAACAACTGGTATCCCGATCTTAATGACCTACGCAGTAAAATAATAGACGATCACTCAATAACCGGAATATTAATTATAAACCCCAACAATCCGACAGGTACAGTATACCCGCTTAAAATAATGGAGAAGATTGTGAGAATTGCGGAAGAGTATGATTTGTTTATTGTGTGTGATGAGGTTTATACAAAAATAACTTATAATGGAAAAATTTCAACCCCGTTGGGTGATATTATCAATAATGTATGCGGAATGTCGATGAGGGGGATTTCCAAGGAACTTCCATGGCCGGGAGCAAGATGTGGGTGGATAGAGGTTTATAATAAAGACAATGACCCAATATTTGAGAAATATATTGAGACAATAATACATGCAAAGATGTTGGAAGTTTGTTCTACAACACTTCCTCAGAAGGTTATACCATCTGTGTTATCTGATCCAAGATACAAAGAGTATCATTCCAAAAGAAATAAACAATATGAAGTAAGGTCTAAATTTGCTTATGATGTACTTGGGGAGATTGATGATTTAATGGTTAATCAAACCAATGGTGCATTTTACATGACGGTTGCTTTTAAAAAAGGCGTTTTAAATGATAAACAGAGGCTTGAGATCAGTGATGATAAAATAAAAGATTATATTGAAGAGATTACTGATGGCGTTGCCCTTGATAAGAGATTCGTATATTACCTGTTGGGCGCTACTGGTATATGCGTAGTGCCATTAACAGGTTTTAGTTGCGACCTTTACGGCTTCAGGGTGACATTGTTAGAAACAGACATGGGAAAATTTGAGTTGATATTTACTACAATCGCTGAGAATATAAAAGAATACTTAAGTTCCTGACTGACTGATTTGTAATATGAGGGTTAGTAAGTTCTACGCTAAATAGAGACCGCTTTCAGGTTATGGGCTATATGAAAATCAAATCCATTATCAAACGTATATTCATGTCTATCTAACGAATATTCTTGCTGTTTCCATATTGCTTGCGCAAATATTACGCTATGCTTTTTTGAAAATGCAACAAGTGCGAATAATCTGCGCATGCCTTGCTGAATGTAAAGTTTTTGAAATTATCTTAAATCATGATATGGTTGTATAACATATTAGATTTACAGTTCTTATGGGCTGGCATAAATAAATTTCCGCTATAATTTTGTTGTGGGTATAGGTTTTGCTTAAATTAGCATAACAATTAAATTTTTCAACTTTTTTATGGAGGAGTTAGTTATGTTAACAGTAGCAGAGAAGCCTGTGAAACGAGGAGGGGCAGTATCAGCAGAAGAATTTGTAGATCAGTTGCAGAAGGATTGTCTGGAGCAT
>JBHHYW010000262.1:0-4569 GCA_046757745.1 Candidatus Scalindua sp. | reverse complement strand
TGCGGCAAGTAATGCCATTGTAACACAGAAGGAAAACATCCCGGACGAAGTGAAGGAAAGATTGAGTGTTATATTTGGGAAGTATTTATAGATGTTGCCGGTAGGTGGGTCAAGCGAAGTACCTGCTGGTAGGCGCTACGTTTGGCCCAACTTTAACTTTAATTTCGTTCTTTTGGCGTTCTTTGCGGCTGCGTGAGAACTTATTTTTTCCAAATATTACACCTCAGTATTTTGCTTGATACGTTATTAATATACACGGCAGATTAACAACAAAACATAATCAGGTATGTACCAAAATACTAATCCCTTAAAACCATCTTTTTTACACAAAAAAGTGATGTTTAAAACCAAATACGAACTCATTCTAATAGCTTTCTTCTTCTATACCAACAACTTGCCGTGGTACGACTCTATATCCACCCATATTTATGATAAAATCCCAGACAGCGTTGAAGGCCCATAAAAATAGATTCTATAATCTTTGCAATATAAAATTTGCTATTTCATTTTCAGAATATTCATTTGCATCTAAAAAACCATCAATTGAATAAATACCTTTCACATCCCCAGTACCTACACGGATCAAAATAATATCATCACTTTTTCTTTTCTTTATGAGATCACGTATGGCCCTCCATTCTAGACCGCACCATTCTTTTTTATTATACTCAGCACATATGAAAACAACAATTTTTTCAGTATCACTATGATAAATATTTTGTATATGAATATCCAGATCTAGGCGTGCAAGCTCAGATTGGCGGAATTTATCATAAAATACTTTATCTTTACTTAGGCTTTCTGCTAATTTATTAGCTACTTTTTCTATAAAAGCTCTGTACTCTCCAGGAAAAGACAGTACAACTTTAAATCGCTTAATTTTATCATCCTTATTTATTTTTTTTGGTTTTTGATATTCGTTATCTTGGCTGCTATTTCAAATTTTATAATTATGAAAGGTTACATGAATCACTGGGGTACCAGACCCCGTCCGAGGTGTACTTTGGGGCTTTGGCCCCTCCAGTCGCCCTACGGGCTCCTTCCGGGGCCAAAGCCCCAAAGTCGGTGATAAGTCCATCTAAAAAAGTTAATATTTTTGTCTAGACAATGGGGAGGGGTTCCGTCTTTATGCTGTTTTGAATTGAATGTAAGTGAATAATAAACCTATATATTGTTGAAATCAAGAAAAAGTTTGAGCATGAGAGCTGATTTAAGCTCATGTATAATCAAGAACATAGCTATGCAAATTAATAAATGAAAAGCCTGGAACCGCAGATTACTCAGATTTTACTGGTAGATCAGACTCATTTGTTGAGTAAATCCCCCTTACAAGTTGGGCTTGGAGTTGTCGCGTGAATCTATTCTAAGGAGTTAATACCTCTATTTCTTTAAATTTGGAGAAGTCAGATTGATTAAAAGTGTAGATGTTGGTTACATTGTTGGAAAGCATGGTGGCTACCAATTGCAAGTCAAAGATTTCTTGTTTTGAAATCTTGTACCTCTTCAAAAGATCTAATACTTTTTCCATAACATTTTGTCCTGGATAAATCTTCAAAATATTGTTTGAGGAGAAATACTTTTCTATTTCAAACACCGCCTCCTTTTGTGTTCTTGGCCCATTTACCCTTTTAGGATCGGTTATAATAGCAAAGTATTCACTTAAAACCTGAGGACAGATACAAAGAGTAACTTCTCCGTTCATGCCTTTTTCTCTAAGTTCTTTAGCATCTTGATGAAAAGGTGAAGTTTCGTCAGCCGCATAAACTAAAACATTTGTATCTAAAATACATGCTTCAGAGGTAATCATAGATTTCTCTCCTGGTCAGTCTGCCTTTAACTCCAAGCGGCCATGTAGCGAAATCTATTTCTTCTTTTTTCTTTTCATTATTCATATTCTCTTTCTCTTCTATAGTAATCTCTAATTCTTCATTTTCTGGAAATTCAACTTTTTCTACAGGTGTGAATACACCATGTGAAAATCGTGCTTTAATTTTTTTGACCATATTTGACCCCCTTTATTTAGTTGTTTAACCATAGGCATTCGTTTATCTTATTATTTTACCCCTTGTACTATCACTTTACAGCTTAAAGGAACAAATAAAGTCTGTCAAGTGGTAAGATGAATTGGGATGGGTGTACCTTGAGCATTCCATGAAATATTTACTATATTTGTTGGGTGCCTGACTGAATGACCCGTCTGATCCGGCACCCGCCTGAACAACGTTTATCTTACTGTAGCGGAAAGCTTCAGGTTGTCGCCTCATGGGCTAATCAGCAAAGAGGGGTTATACAAAAACTTAAAACGATTACTATGCTGGTTCAATCCTATTGATTGAACCCATTACAATTATTTCTCCTCAATTTATTGTCAGCTTATCAAGTTCTTGTCCCATTGCCGCACCAATACGATACGCAATATTAATTGCTTTAAGAGTCTCATCTTTAGTAGGATTACCATATGGCAGCAAGCCATCCTCACCAGGATATCTGCCTTTATAAATACTATCTATAAAAGCTAGTTCGTCGTCATCAACACCTTGAATAGGGTGTTTATATGACCATAACTCTGATACTAAAAATACTATTGAATGTACTTTTTGTAATTCCCATCCGAAAAAAAGAAGTTTTGATTTTAGAAACTTCTCAATAGATTGCTGTGCAAAATAACATGACCCTTTATAATACCCTCCTTTAAAAAGATAACAAGATTGCCCGTAATCTATCTTTGCATCTACAATCCATTTATTAATTATCTCTTTATCCATATACAAAAGCTTCCCTGTTGAATTAACAAGTTTTAAAAAGGCACTGTTTGTATGACCCTCAACTAAATTAATTGGTATTGCAAAATAGTCTATCGGGTATTTCCGGCATATAGGTCTTATCTTCCTCCCTATATACGAGTCTAGCTCTTTTATGTCCTTTTCCCAAGGTGCAGTAACAAGAACAATATCTATATCGTTACCGTGACCTTTTGTTGCAAATGAACCGAACAGAATAATAATTTTAATATTCTTTACATGCTGAGAGATAAAACACGAAATCTCTTTAATTTCATTTATATCTAATACCTTTGATTTATTCATTGCATCAGCATTCCTTATCAAGCATCCTTTGCTAGTTAAGAATGATGGTATCAGTGCCATATATATAAATCAAGGGTAAAATGCGACCGATTTACTCGCTTTTATTCATAGCTTATGATGAAATTCTGAAAGGCTTCTTTGTAAACATTAATCTATTTCCTTTTTTCTTTGCCTCATATATTTGTAACGCAAAATGAGGATAAATACACTGAATGCTATTGCGGCTGCATTGGCCGCGATGATTATCACATCCTTCAGATGCGCCCCATAGGCAAGCCACATGGAGAGGCCAAAGATCAGGAATATATACATAATGGGAGAGACATCATCCAGCCTCTTTGTACGTATGCCCCTTATTATCTGAGGTATAAAGTTAGAAGTAGTACCAATGGCTGCACCTATACCTACAATTTCCCATTCCATATAATTTATCTCCTTCCAGCCCGCCCGAACGACGCAGTCGGGCAGGTCGTTAATTTATGGTTAGACTTCTATCGTTTTAGAAGGTAATAAAGTTTGCCATTGTTATTTAAATTCTCCGCCTCTTGGAGGGCATCTTTGCCTATCCCAAAGAATATGTCTGCCCTGGCAGAAGTCTTGATAACACTCCTGGTATCATGACCCAGGACAAAGAATGATTTTTCTACCTGTCCTCCTGTTTCCATGACGGCAAAGGCCAGCCCTCCCGGAGGAAAAATCCCTTCACCGGTAGCTATACTCCGTATCGGTGTAACAGGAAGACCTATTGAACCGTAGTGAACTGTGTGCTTCCATTTCCTTTCTACATCATCACCGAAAACAGCAAATCCGTAGCCCACAAACTGAACCGCTCCTCCATTTTCCTTCCCAATGGCCCGAAACACCCTGAAATTCTTGGCAATAAATTCACTCAGCTCCTGCGGACTCTTGCTACTAACGTACCCGGCCCTGAAAAGATTTAATGTTTCTATCTGTTTTTCGGGAGTAAAACCTATTGATTTAAAGGAGTCAGGGTATGATTTTATTTTCTCAAAATATACCCTGCTATTGTCTAGCGCGTAAAGCAAGGTTGTTTTGTCATAATCATCTTTAAAATCAGGAATTTGATTTGGGTCGGTAATTTCTGTCAAGCCTGTTCCCGATTCTATTGTTGAGAGAGATGGTGTTGCTTTCATAGCTTCTGTTGACAATAGCGGCGTTTCTTGCACCGTAGTTGTTGCACACCCTGCCTGGAAGATCATAATCAAAAACGCAACTGCCAGTGAACTGGTAAGTATGTTATTTTGTGATTTCATAAATCTATTACTCCTTTCCAGTAATATTAATGTAGTATTGAGATTACTTAGTGTTTAAAGTGCCTCTCACCGGTAAATACCATTGAGATACCATGTTCATCAGCCGCATCTATCGACTCCTGGTCTTTTTTGGAGCCACCGGGTTGTATTATGGCAGTAATCCCGACCTTAGCCGCAATGTCTATACAATCCCTGAAAGGGAAAAAGGC
>JBHHYW010000261.1:0-4614 GCA_046757745.1 Candidatus Scalindua sp. | reverse complement strand
ACCTTGCGAAAGCGGCAAAAAGAAGAAATATACCAGTCATGTATTACATAAGCCCTCAGCTCTGGGCTCATGGGCCATGGAGGGTAAAGAAGATAAGGAAGCTGGTAGACAGGATGGTGGTAATATACCCTTTCGAGGAGGCATTCTATGCCAGTGAGGGTGTCTCTGTAAAATATGTCGGGCATCCGCTTTTTGATGAACTTCATACGAGGGAGATAGATGAAGCCCTCGTTGGAAAATTGAAAGATGGAGAAGGCAAGGCAATTGTTTCATTATTACCCGGAAGCCGCAAACAGGAAATAAGCAGACTGCTACCTGTTCTCCTGAAGGCAGCAGCCGCTATTCACGAAAGAATCCCATCAGTCAAATTCCTTTTATCCTGTAGTAACATAAGAAATTTAGAATTGATAAACTGGATTACAAAGAGTTTTACATCTGCAAACAGTAACAAGAATTTGTCAATCGAAATAGTTACAGGGAAGATTTCTGAAGTGATAAAAGCCTCTTCACTCTGCATCTCCAGCTCGGGAACGGTTGTCCTGGGGATAGCAGATTATCATGTCCCAATGGTAATCTGCTACCACGTCTCACCATTTTCCTATTTTATAGCCAGGCCGTTTATGACCACGCCGTATATCTGCCTAGTCAATGCGATTGCAGGAAAAACGGTTGTTCCGGAGAAACTCATGTACAGGGACGAATATAGATGGCTGGCCTCACGCGCAACCGAGCTGTTATTAAATGAAGAAAAAAGAGAAATATGCATTGCCGGGCTCAAAGAGATAACATCCTTAATAGGGGCACCAGGCGCATCAGCAAAGGCTGCAGATGAAGCCTTGAGTATGGTATAATTCTCAAAATCCCCCTAATCCCCTCTTTTCTAAAGGGGGATTTTGTCCTTTTAAACAAAAGTGTATTAAAAGAGGTTTTAATTTTGAAATTATATTTACGTTGCTGTTTGTTCAATTATCTGTATAATACATTTATACGTTCTTTTCTATAAGATCTACAATTACAGTAATAGGAACAAACTATGGTTAAAAGAATGACCAGCAAAGAGAGAATTATGCAGATGGCAGAGGAAGCCGTTGCAGGTAAAGAAAAGAAAGCGGAAAAAAAGGAGAAGGCAACAACCCGTAAGAAAAAAGTCGAAACCATAAAACGGTATAAAGCCGTCTGGAAGGTCTTCGATGCCGGCTATAAGGAAGTGGCTTGCTTTCCTTATTCTGAAAAGGACGAAGCGCATACAAGGGCAAAAGACCTTACCAAAAAAAAGAATAATAATCATTTTGTAAATGAGATAAAGGTACCCATGAAAGATGAGTGAATATACGCAGAATCTTTGGACGCACAGTAAACTAGGTTCCTCCAGATTTCAAACGTCTGTAGATTGAAAATTCTCTTTCCGATTCTTTTACCTTCCACTTTGCCCTGTAGATTATGCCAAGGGCAAAGTGTGCATCCAGATTATCCGGGTTTATTTCTATTGCCTTCCTCAGCTTGTAAACAGCATTTTCCATATCGCCTTTTTTGGCATAAGCGATTCCAAGATTATAATGGGCTTCGCCATAATCAGACTTCATCTCAATCGCATGTTTGTATTGATATATGGCCTCATCGATCTGATTCTTAAAGTCATATGCTACGCCAAGATTGTTATAGGCTTTTGCGTAAGCAGGATTTATCTTAACCGCTGTCTTCCATTCTGCAATGGCATTATCCAGATCACCCAAATGGCGATATATGAGTCCTAAATTATAATGGGCTTTCGTATGATTGGGATCAAGCTCAATTGTTCTGGTCAGTTCTGCGACCGCTTCTTCGGGCATATCTTTTTCAATATAAATTGAACCCAGGTGATAGTGTGCCTCGGCATAATCATCTTTTATTTCTATTGCCTTTTTAAGGAAGGTTATGGCCTTGTCCACCAGACCCTTTGAATAATACGCAAAGCCAAGATTATTATATGCTTTATAGTGTTTCGGTTTTGTCTCTAAAACTTTCTTCCACGCTGTAATCGCTTCATCCAATAAGCCCTTGTCACTATAAGCGTTTCCCAAGAGAAAATGGAGAAGGCTGTTATCAGGATTAAGCTCGATGCCCTTTTTCAACATATTTATAGCATCTTCGGTCAGCCCTTTTTTCAGATATGCAAAACTTGAATTATAATACGCTTCGGCATAATCAGGCTTGATCTCTATCGCCCGGTTGTAAGCCGTGATAGCTTCATCAGGTAATCCTTTCCTGTAATGAACTACTCCCAGATTAACGTAGGCTTTTGAGTAACCGGGATCTGTTTTTAATGCCTCTTGAAACTCCTTTATAGATTCATTGAGCATATTTTTTTTCATATAGATTACGCCAAGATTATAATGGGCCTTTACGTGACAGGGCTTTAATTCAAACACCTTTTGCAGTTCTGATATAGCTTCGTTTAACATTCCAGCCTTAAAATAAGCGATACCCAGATTATAACGTACATTTGCATCACCCGGGGTAATTGAGGCTATATTCTCATATGCGACAATGGCATCCTCAAATCTTCCTTTTTCATAAAACGCTATAGCCAGATTGTTTAATGTCTTTATATCCTCCGGAACTATTTCAGACGCCCTAGTCAATGCTGATATCGCTTCATCCAGCATCCCCTTCTTCCTGTATGCAACCCCCAGGTTGTAATATGCAGCCAAGAATCCTGGCGCAAGGGTTGCAGCCCTCTCAAGTTCAGAAACGGCATTATCCAACTGGCCCTGTTCAAGGTAGACAGTGCCAAGATTGTAATATGATTCGGCATAGTCAGGGTTCACCTTAACAGCCTTTTTATAACTTGCGATAGCATTATCCGGTAATCCCTTTTTATAATAAATAATTCCCAGGTTGTTTAATGATTGATAATAGTCAGGTTTAGTTTCAATCGCCTTTTCATACGCAGCAATTGCATCGTCTACTAATCCTTTTTTGTTATAAAGGAAGCCCAGGTTGTATTCCGCCATTGCATTGGCTTCATCAACCTGTAATACCTTTTTGAATATATCAATTGCTTTATTGATATCTCCCTGATTGGTGTAAATAGCCCCCAGATGAAAATATGCATTAATATAATTCGTATCAAGTTCCAGGATTTTGTTAAACTCGCCTACGGCTTCAGGCACCATTCCTTTATCATAGTAGGCCAATCCAAGATAATAATGACCCTCAACATTTGATGGTTCTTTTTTTAATACCTTTTTCAATGCGTCAATTGATTTAATTAAATCGTCTTTTACCTCTTCTTCACCATGCACAAGATTGACTTGTTGTACAATCAAAATGGTAATTATAGTGAAAAACAAAACTTGGGCTAAATTACGCATAATATTCATATCTCTCCTGTAAGTTACGGTTTTTGCAACTTCCCTTCAACTTGCTTACCGGTTTCATCCACTACTTGTTCCTCTGGTAGAGCCTGGCGCGTTTCTGATTCTGAAATATCAACAGGGAGTTCAGGCTTACCATAAATGGTACGGTAGAGACGGTTATTGAAAATCCCAGCTTCTGATGGAAGGTACAAAGAATCCGGTGTATGCGTCCCTGAAACCTGTTCATTGAACTTGTCCAGTCGAACTACAAAACCAGCCGTAACAGCCCTGGCCCTGTCTACACTCAATTTCTCGTTCTCTGCAACCTCCAACTTATAGTTCACGGTTTCCTCTGGTATGTCAAGAGGCTGCAGCTTTTCCTTACGCATGGAAACAGTAACCGGCTTGTCTGACGGCAAAGTAACAGGCCTACCCATTAAGACCTTCTCCGGCTTTTCGAATGGTGATTCAATAGTATCTTTCTCAGTCTTTGTTTGTGCAAATTCACCGGGTATTACATCTTGGAGACTTTTTGCCAAAAGTTCATCCGGCAGTTCTGCGTGTGTGCCGATTAGTTCTTTGACCAGTAAATCACCTACAAGGAGTTCTTTAAAGGTGTATTCTTTATGCCGGTTCCTTTGTAAGCTGTAGTTTGCGTAGATAAGCATGACGGCTATAATTACAGATAATGCCGTGATAATACTGCCCGAAGATCGGGGTATTATTATTTTCAGAATATGAAGAAAGATGACAAATAAAAACGCCGAACAACCGACCTCAATGAGTCCGGCTTGCCATTTTCCGCTGTATGTGAGGCTTACTAACGCCACTGCCATCACAAAGAAAGTGATACACGTATATATAATTGACCTTTTCAATTTATTACTTATCTTTCTTCATATTATAAGATTTTCCACTTAAGACTATGTCAAAGTATATGCATAGGAACTCCCATGTTAGTTGCACTTCGGCTTCGCTCAGTGTGACATCATTCCGACACAGCTAAACTGAACTTTGGCGGAGCCGAGGAATCATAGTTGCCGAAGGCCTAATTTATGAAAGAGTTAGATATGCATTCGTAATCCATTATATTGTATGGATATAATAGCTTTTCAATATTTTTTCACAAGCGAATTTACTCTCTTTGACAAATTTATAGATACATTATTTTCATTTCCTTATGAAAGATTGGAAATTCTGTTTACAAGTATACTTTGTCGGATATACTACTTAATCATATTTGCTTCGGTGATCAACAAAAATTTTCAGGATTTCA
>JBHHYW010000260.1:0-4616 GCA_046757745.1 Candidatus Scalindua sp. | reverse complement strand
TGAACAAACCTTTAATCAAAGACGAGATTGGCATACTGGCGTCATCTTTCAACACAATGGCACAAGCTCTGGGTAAAAAGATGAAGGAGACGGGTGAATCCGAGAAGCATTACAGAGAATTGTTTGATTCTCTCCGGGCCGGTATTTATCAATGTGAACCTGGAGTTGAAGGTAAGTTTACATGGGTAAATCATGCTGCAGCAGAAATTTTCGGCTATAGTTCACCTGAAGATATGATCGGGACAAAAGTAAAGGATATTTATGTAGAGCAAGGTGAAAGAAAAAAGCTCGTAGATAAGCTGGCGAAAGAAGGAGTCTGGAAGGACTTTGTTTCATATTGTAAAAAGAAGGATGGCGAGAAATTTTACACTGAACGTACCTCTAATATGGTGCATGATGCAGAAGGCAAGCCAATTCTTATTCAAGGTATGATCAGGGATATAACCGAGCGAAAGAAACAGGAAGATGAACAAAAGAAAGCTGCTAAGAGACGTCAGAGTGGAAAGAGTTGAAGGTGTATAATCAAATTTATTAGAAGCTTGTTGTCCGGGGAGTTTTAAATAACACCACACAAACTAACAAGGAGTAGGGAATTATGGGTAATGGGAATTCTAAAGGTCTTTCAGTAAATGCGAAGACCATTATTCTGATACTGCTGTTTTTGAATGTCGGGCTTACAATAAAAATGGTAAAAAGATACCAGACCACGAAGGACGCGGGTTATGTCAGGGAACAGACATTCGAAGAGCAGATGGAAAAAAGGGTTCAGAAGGCTTTTGGTTCGGCAGAAGAGATGTACAAGATAGTTGAAGACGCTACTCGACAAAAAGAGGAAGCAGAGAGGGCTGCTGAAGCTTTGAAGGAACAAGATGAAAAGACAAAACAATTAAACAAGGAGCTTGAACATGCGAAAAAACAACTAGAATATGAAAAGGCTCAATTGCAAAAATCAGAAAAACATAAAAGTCAACTGTTGGCATCACTAAAAGAGGGAGTTTACCAATGTGAACCTGGAGTTGAGGGGAAGTTTACGTGGGTTAATCAGGCTTGCGCTGAAATGTTTGGCTACAAATCACCTGAAGGAATGATCGGGACAAAGGTAAGGAATATCTATGTAGACCAGAATGACAGAAAAAGGCTCGTTAAGAAGCTTGAAAAAGATGGGGTCTGGAGGAATTTTGCGTCATTCTGTAAGGCGAAAAATGGTGAGCAATTTTACACGGAACGTACATCTACTATGGTTAAAAATGCAGAAGGCAAACCTATTCGTATTGAAGGAATAATCAGGAATATTACTGAGCGAAAGAGGCAGGAGGCGAAATTGCAAAGAGAAATAGAAGAACTTAAGAAAAAACTAAAAGCAAGAAAGTAAAATACCATACATAGCAAGCAGCGCAAAAGATAGTAATGCTGCTTAATTTTATATAACGCAAAGAATCTGTTATAATTGATAATAGCGTTAATAGTAGGCAAATGATTATTAACTAAAATAACTTCTTTTCAAGTTATTCTTTTTGCATTCCCACATTTCAGAAGATTTCTGGTATATATAGTAGTATTAGTTTGCCATGCCACAGAGCGAAATAGGGCTTCATTCAGAAGATATAACTCGAATAGCCTTGTTCTTCCTGCATAAGTATGTAACTGAGAAGCAAAGTACATGTCCTGATTACTTTAATGCCAATCCTTGTTTTTGCTGAAATAGAGTCTTTGCACTATAGACAAACAGCTAATTTGTTGCTATAAATTTTGACTTGCAAAAATAAGGGGAAAAGTTTAAAAGAGGAAAAGGTATTATGTCGCTTAAAAAATCTGTTTCCTGGTTCAGAAATTGACATTATGTCTGGTATTTTACGATATTTAAATATAAGATTAAAATCCAAAGATTTGTAAATGTTTTCTATCATCAATGTTTGGCAATACTTAGATATATGCTTGAAAATTAAAAAAGTTGTTTTGCTCTTTGAATGGTATTGGTATCACGATTGCTTGAATATACGTTTACAATTAAAGATGTCAATCAGCTTTATGTTTAAGATTTTATAGAAGTTAAATACAACACTAAAAGGAGTTTAATTAATTCTGATTGTTTCTTGCATTCTCACACAATCCAGGCAGGAAAGGAAATTGATACATTGTTAAGGTTTGTAAAAGTGAGGGTATGCGCAAGTACTGTCTTACGTGTCAATTTATTAGTGATGTACGTTTTTAAAAAGTTTTAGGGAGGAATGATATATGGGATATCCAGGTGGAAAGAAGGAGATCAGTAAGTGTATAAATCTGTGCTGGAGGAATATTCTATCCGGCATAATCATTGCTGTTTTTGTGACTACGATATGCCTTGGCAATGTAGCAATGGCACAAGGTAAGCTCAAGCCTGTTTCTGAGGAAGAATTCAAGAAGGGAAAAGACATTTACGATAAATACTGTGCAGTATGTCATGGGGAGGAAGGTGATGGATATGGCCCGATGGCACATGCCCTTTACCCCAAACCCAGGGATTTCACTAAAGGCCAATTTAAGATAAGAACCAATGCTACAGGTTCTTTACCCACCGATGCAGATCTTATTCATGTAATTTCTGTCGGGATCCATGGGACTTCCATGATACCGTGGGATATACTTGAATTAGATCAAATTAAGTCAATACTCCCCGTTATAAAGAGCTTTTCGGAGGCATGGCAATATAGAGAACCAGAACCTCCTATAGCCATTGGAAGGGAAGTTCCGTCGAGTCCTCAGAGTATTGCGAGGGGTAAAAAGCTTTACGAAGAGAAAGAGTGCTGGAAGTGCCACGGGGAAACCGGACATGGTGACGGTCCCAGTAGTTATGATCTGACGGACGAATGGGATGTTCCCATACAGGCCTATGACTTTACAAGGGCTAACAAATTTAAGGGGGGTGCTACAAACCGAGATATCTATCTGAGGTTTACCACCGGCTTAAACGGTACTCCGATGCCATCCTTTGCCAATGAACTTTCAGACGAGGATCGCTGGAGCCTGGTGCATTATGTAAAATCTCTTGCCGGACAGAAAGAAGAGTATGGACATAAGGAATAAAATCATCAGCATAGCTTTTTTTTAATATTAATTAATAATAAGGAGAGTGTGTGTTATGAATTATGTAAAAGACCTACGGTTTTTCTTTCATGCCTGCCTGCTTAGTTTGGCCATTCTTTTTTCTGGAGTTGCCCAGGCGCATGAAGAGGAAAAGAAACCGTACGTACCACGAAAGGTAGACATTTACGAAGGATTTCCTGATTGGTATAAGGGCGTTTTCGCAGATAATGTTGGCCTAAAAGAGGGTTCAGGACTGTTTAAAGACCATTACAAACCGTTATTTATGGATATGTATATGTATCCTGGGAGACATTATGAACCACCTACCCGTATGGACCACTCATTATTCATCGAGAAGGAACGCAGGGATTTGTGTATAAGGTGTCATGAGGGGATAAATACGGGCGCCATAGAAGATTGGAAGACCTCAGCGCATTACAATCCAAGGAAGACACCTTTAATTGCGCGTAAGACCAAGATCATAGAGGATAGCATAGGGAAAGAGATCCCGGTGGTAGATTGTTTCGAATGTCATGTCGATACGGAGAAAAAGCAGATCAGACTACCCACAGCAGGCGATTGCAGTGAATGTCATGCGAGACAGGTTACTCAGTTTGCCAGTGAGAAGAACCATGGCAGGCCTAATCACATTCAGACACTTGAATCAAATGTTTTGGTACCCTGGTATCAGGAGTCTTATAGGAGAGGGTTGCTGGCAGGTAATGCAGGCTGTGACATGTGCCATGGCGTTACAGATAAATGTGATCCATGCCATACAAGGCATACCTTCTCCGCCGCTGAGGCAAGAAGACCCCAGGCATGTATGACGTGTCACATGGGCCCTGATCATCCCGATTCAGAGTCCTACAGTGAATCAAAACACGGGATTATCTATGAGTTGGAAGAAGAACACTACAACTTTGATAAACCACTTGCGCATGTCATGGTTGGTGAGGAATATCGCACCCCAACATGTCAGTTCTGCCACATGTACCAGGGTGGCGGGACTTTCACGCACAATTTTGTTTCGAAGGGTATATGGCGCATGGGCACGGTTCCTCCGTCAAACATTGAGTATGAATCGTCTCTTAAGGATTATCCTTACGGGATAAAGATCATAGCTGATAAGATTGACGTATATTCTGATGAAAATCTGGAAAAAAGGGACAAATGGATTGAACTCTGCTCAAATTGTCATAGTCCTCGTTTTGCAGAAGGCTGGCTTACACAAATGGATGATTACATGTTCCAGGCATTCAAGCTGACGGATCAGGCACAAAAGATCTTAGATGATCTTATTGCAGACGACATGCTTTATCCATCACCTGCAGACCGTGACATCTATCCGGGCGGTGACTGGCTTGCCGATGTATTGCCTGCATCACTTCTCGGAGACGGAGTTTGGAATGCGTTTAAGAAAACCGGAGGAAAGGTGCCAGTCATCGGACCCATCCTTGGTGTCTATGCCATGTTTTATCAGGGTGAGAACAACCCATCTCAAATAGAGACAGAATATGCCAAGATGTGGTTCTGGTATAAGCTTCAGGGATACA
>JBHHYW010000259.1:0-4618 GCA_046757745.1 Candidatus Scalindua sp. | reverse complement strand
ACAGTGAACACAAACTTCAACCTGTAGCCACTACGCCTGCTCTCTACTCTACTGTAACTATAAACTTATAAGTTATTAAAGCTGTTTTCCAAAATACCAAAAAAACATTTGCATACAACGCATTAATTGCATACAATGTAATACTAAACATGCAGGAGGTGTAATATGAGTACGGCTATATCAATTCGGATTTCTGATGAACTCGCTAAACAATTGAGCAGTATATCTAAAGAGACTGAGAGGCCACGGTCATTTATTATTCAGAAAGCACTTGAGTCCTATATAGAAGACTATGCTGATCTTCAGATAGCCCTTGATCGCTTACACGACAAAGCTGACCCAATAATCTCTAACAAGGAGCTTAAAAAATCCCTTGGCTTATAATGTTGTTTACAAAAAATCAGTTCACCGTGATCTTAAAAGATTGAGCAAGACTGAAGCTCTTAGAATTATAGAGCAACTTGAAAAAGACCTTTCAGGAAGACCGGAGGCTCATCCTGTTCTAAAGGGGCAGTTTGCGGGACTTCGAAAATATCGAGTTGGTGATTATAGAGTTATTTATGCAATCTTCGAAAAAGATGTTCTTGTTTTAAGGATTGGTCATAGACGAGATGTTTATAAGTAAGATGATTTTACAGATAAGAAAAAAACAAACAAAAAGTAGGCCGAAGAAACGAAATATAAAGAAATAGTGTCCATATTTGTTCTGCGTCATTAGTTAATTCAGAAATTCTTAAACCTCCCAATCCTTACCTGTCCGCCAGTTTGTTAGGCGGGAATTCCTCAATAGTAAACTTTCAGAAAAATTTTGATTATCATATTATGAATCCCCGTGACGCATTAAACCCCCGGCAATTCATAATGTTTCATAAACCTAAAGGAGCTATTGTTACATTGTCCGATGAAAGCGGACGTAAAACAGTTTACGATATACTGCCCGGTTTTGTGCTTAAAGACGGGTGGAGGCCGGTAGGGAGGCTGGATCGGGATTCGAGAGGACTGCTGTTATTTACACGAGATGGCGGATTGGTCAATCGTCTGACACAACCTGGCAAATACTCAAAGATTTATGAGGTGTGGATACGGGGGAGAATTACTGAGGAACAACTGCGACAGACATTGAAAGGTGTAAAAACGGCTATAGGTATATTGAAGCTAGAGAGGGTGGAGATTTCAGGTTATGCGGGTCATAGGACCCGGTTGCTGGTAGAATTATTAGAAGGGAAGAACCGGCATATTCGACGTATTTTTGGAGCACTTAAAGACCCGCAATTTAATTTCCCCTTAAAAGTTCTTGACTTGAAGCGGATTCAGATAGGCACTGTCAAACTTGATATACCTTCAACTAAATGGCGGCTTCTTACACATAAGGAGGAAAGTGCTTTAGTCCGTGGCACTGTTTGTTAATAATTAGGTGCCATGTCTTCGGCGTCTTTTGTCCGGGGAAATTCGTGTCTATCATTTGTCAATAGTCAATCATAAATCATAAATCTCTGGGTATCTTGTCATTTGACACTATGGACTTAATTACTTATCCTATACAGGTGATGAAAGTGCCATCTTTGTGCAATGAAAGTTGGGTTGCTCTTGATTTTGAGACTGCGACAAGAGAGAGAAACAGTGCATGTGCGATCGGACTGGCCTTTGGCCGCAGGACCGAGTTAATCGGCAGGGCGTCTGCTCTCATAAAACCTCCGGGCAATAAGTTTGAAGAATTCCATTCGGGCCTTCACGGAATAGATGCATCTACGGTAGAAAGTGAAAGAACATTTCCAGAGATGTGGCCGGAACTGATCCCTGCATTCAGCGGGGCGATAGTCCTGGCTCACAATGCCACATTCGACATAAGTGTATTGCAGTCTTGCCTCGATGCTTATGGTCTTGCATATCCCAGTATTCAATATTATTGCACAGTTGATTTTGCGAGAAAAATGTGGCCAACATTAAGGAACCATAAACTAAACACCGTTGCCGAACACCTTGGGATAAAGTTCAAACATCATGATGCAGAAGAGGATGCGTCAGTGTGTGCAATGGTAGTAATTGAGTGCATGAAGATTACAGGCCTCGAGGATATTAAATTACTGGCGAAGATGCTGGGAGTTCAAGCGAGATATATTTGTTAAATAAGATGTCCGGAGATAAACTTGAGGGATTTCAATGATCAGTTTGAGAAGAGAAGGTGAAAAGAAGTTGCAAAGTTAAAAGTGAACAAAAGTTAAAAAAATAAAACTCCTTAACTTTAGGCACTTCACACTTTAATGTATAGAAATTTCAATGTGTAGGGGCAATTCATGAATTGCCTCCTACAGAGTCGCTGAAGGCCTAACTTGTTCAAACAGCGGCGACTTTCATAAATACTTATGAGAAGGGTGCAGAGGCAATGATAGGGCCTGATAACGCTTTTATGGTCTACGCAATGGCTAATGGTTTTTTCGCCGGATTATCATTGGAGGGTGGGGTTTTAACACAGGATAACAGCGCTAATGAAAAATTTTATGGTATAGACGGGGTGAGTGCGGTGAGTTCCTTCTTGAAGGAAGCATTTTGGAGGATGTTTCCTGTTGACATAAGAGACTGATCTGCTAACATAATCTTACTTGAGCCTTAAATTTTAATAATTGATGAAAATTACTATTGGAAGACAGGTTATAGTGAGTTGTTTAGTTTTGTACTTTGCATCTTGAAAAATTGATTTAAAACAATGGAAATATTACAGGAAATAATGCGTTTATCTCATATTGATAAACTGAAAGTCATGGAAGCACTTTGGAAAGATTTATGGGTACTATAGATTACTTTCCAGCTCTATTTCTTTTTCATAAGCCTTCTTGCAATGCCGGACATATTAGGGCGCCTATTTTGGAAAGTAGTTCACGACGTTAGCCGCCGCCATACCACTCCCTGACAGCAGAGTAAAGTTCGTCTTTGGTCCCTGCGGTTATTAGATCCGTCTGAACCTTTTTTTTGCGCTGTGGAAGCAAACTGTTGATGAGCCAATTGTTGTAAAAATGTCCAATTTGCGGTATGGGTACGAAAGCGACAGGTTGTGGTAACCATTTAAAGACCGATTAAGTTAAATCTTTATGAACATTGATAGAGAATGCTATTAAGATAAGAATGTGATTGTCTTTCTTGTATTCATCTTTATTACCTGATGATTCTTAAAAAGTTTATTTCGTTTAACAATAAAGAATGGAGGTTGCACAATGTCATTAATGAGCATCTTAGAAGATTATGATTGGCTTGATACCTTTACTGATGAGGATAATAGGCTGCTTGTAGGTGGAAGATTTCCTCATATTAATATTTCTGTTAAGGATAAAGATTTTCTTATCAGGGCTGAGTTGCCGGGAATAAAAGTAAAGGATCTTAGCGTAACGATTGCAGAAGGAACAGTTACTATTCAGGGAGAGAGGAAAATAGAAAATAGTGAGGGTTCTGAGGGTGTTGTTTCTTTTCATACGGAGCGGAGCGATGGTTTCTTTAACCGTACTATCGCTTTGCCAAGAGATGTGGACACTTCTAAAGCGGAATCTGTCTTGTCTAATGGTATTCTCACAATTACACTTCACAAAAAAAAGATTGCTGAAACAAAGCAACTTTCTGTGAAGGAAGGATAATAACGTTTAATTAAATTAGAAATTTATTATAGAGGTATATAACAATGCCAAAGAAACAACAGAAGCATATTGAGAAAAAGAGACTGGATATTGACACTCACAAGGCTGAGCCTCATCTGATTTCACATACGGACGAATGGTATGTGAGTGTCGCCGATATCTTTGAGTATGAAAACGAAGTGATTATAGAGATGGATATGCCTGGCGTTAGCAAAGATGATGTGGACATGAAATTGAGGGGTAATGAAATTGTTGTTACTGGTCATGTAGTACATGGGGAAGATCGTGATGATGAGGTGCTTTATAGAGAGTATGATGAAGGTCATTTTCATAGGCACTTTGTCCTGAACGATACTATTGATAAGGATAAGATTTCTTCAGTGATGGCAGAAGGTGTATTGAGGATCGTACTTCCAAAAAGACAGGCATATAAACAGAGACAGATTGAAATTAAGGCAGGTTAATCATTTATATAGTAAGATTGAAGTAAAAGTTAACGAGAGGCTCTAGCCAAGGTTATCCTTAAGTGGTATCATACACAAGTAATTTATTTATAACAAGAATTGGAGGAAAAACAATGGCAGACGACAAAGATCTTTTATCAGGTGTTAATATCCCAGTAGATATCAGTAATCTTACCGATATCGAAAAGAAACATACTCCAATTATTGATGCGCCTGATTCAACAAATATAGGGCAACCCATAACTGTCACTGTAGAAGTAGGGAAGTCACTCAAACATCCTAATGAACCATCCCATCATATCGAATGGCTGGATCTTTATGAAGGGAAGCTATACCTGTCCCGTGCCGATTTTACTGGTGGAAAAGTTAACCCAAAGGTTACTTTTGAAGTATGCCTGAAAAAAAGCGGTACACTACGTGCGTTTGCGTGTTGTAATCTCCATGGAGTGTGGGAAGGCTGTAGAGAAATAAATGTAGTATGAACTAACTCATTTTAGAATATTTAGTTTTATTGATTTCTTGTATAGAGAA
>JBHHYW010000258.1:0-4625 GCA_046757745.1 Candidatus Scalindua sp. | reverse complement strand
CCACCCCCATGCCTCTACCTCTTCAAGGAAAGCATTATCTGTCAGATCGTATCTGAGCGGGGTTATGGAGATATAACCGTTTTTAAGCGCATGCATATCGGTACCAACAACATCTTCTTTAGGCCAGCCTGTACCTGCCAGCCAGTAATAAGCCACTCCACGCGGATCAGCACGTTTTTCATAGTGTTCGTCAAAATCACCGGAGAATTGTTTAGTAATCTTTATCCCCTTAATCTTATCCTTCGACAAATGAGGAATATTAACATTGAGTAGAGTCCCTCTTGGTAACTCTTTACTGATTATATGGCTTATTATATCTTTTGCAATATCTGCAGCTCCATGGATATCAGGTGGTGATTCTGATATCTCCAGAGAAATTGCTACTGAAGGAATACCTAAAAGAGCCCCTTCTATAGCAGCGGCAACTGTCCCTGAATATAATACATTAATGCCTACATTAGCGCCTATATTAATACCGGATACCAGCAGGTCAGACTTTTCCTTCGTTATCTCTCTTACCGCAAGTTTGACACAATCTGCCGGTGAACCGTCGATTCCATAACCGATAAAATCACCATTTACAGATACATCTCTCACTCTCAAAGGATGACTGAAGGTAATCGTATGGCCCACACCACTTTTCTGCACATCCGGCGCAACAACCGTAACAGAGCCAAATGACATCAAATCCTTCTTTACTGTCAAAATACCTGGTGAGTATATGCCATCATCATTTGTTAAAATTATCTTCATAAATCCCTTAATCCTTTAATTCCTGAATCCCTAAATTCTTAAATCCTTTAATCATTCAATCCGCTTTCGCTGATTACTTCAGCTTTTTTAGCTTCAAATTCCTCCGGGCTGATTAAACCTTCATCTTTTAGTTTCTGCAATACTTTAAGTTTTTCGTCTAGGACAATCCTGTCAATTACCACTTTTTCTTCTTTCTTAACCTTCTTTCTCGCCTCTCTAATCTTTTGCTTCCCTTCTTCTGTCAAGATCAGAATCTTTGGTTCTTCTCCAATTACGTCGCTTGCCTGCCCATCTTTTTCTTTGCCAGGTTCAATTTTTTCCTCATCCTTGCCCAATAAACCTAGCCATTTCTTATTCCCCCCATCCTCCTTCTTCATTTCTTTCCTGGACTTCTTCATTGCTTTATCGTATATATTTTTATTCTTCTTTTTAATGCCAGCGGTTTCTCTAAGTGCTTTTATGTCATTACCGTCAAAAGGAGGAGTAAATATTGAAACGGTAATGTTTGTCACTTCACCAGTATTAATAAATTTGTGTACGCTCAACCTCGGAATAACTGCCATCATGCCCTCTTTTACACTATAGCGAGTACCATTAAGTTCCAATATACCGCTTCCTTTCTTGATGTACATTTTCACATCATGAGACTTATGATAATGTGTATCTATCTCGGCATTTTGCCTGATTTGGAAAAGGAATATACTTGAACTCTTATCTTTGGCTATTGGAATAATCATAACATTCTCATCTTCCGCAAGGGCTTTTTCATTTACTATTTCATCAATATTCTTAATTTCAGGTAAAAATATCTCAGGAAATGAGGTGGGATTCCTTAAAGACTCGACAAACTCGCCGGGTTTCTGCAATCCCTTACAACCGGAAGCAACAAGAAATACTATTGGGATGAAAACTAGCAATATATTTTTAGAAAGCATAATTTATCGGCATAGTTACTCTATAAAGCTCCTTTCTGGCAACTTTTAATAACTCTGTTAATACATTTTAACAGCAATATCAGAGGTGGTCAATATGAATTAATTTTTTAACTTCGAACATTGAACACTGAACTCCGAACATTAAAGTCGCATGCAACGTTGGTTGGTTACTCATCATTCGAAATTAGATGTTGAAAGTTTGACATTGGATATTCATTCTTTCTTAATTAAGACCTTAATACCATAAGATTTTGTAAAACAAATTCATGTCATCCAGGATAGTATCCAATTTTGTCAGGCTTCGCCCTGCCAATAATACATATTTTGAAAGTTTCTTTAAAATAATATAATATGTTATTGAATTTCCAGGACATTAAAAAAAAAGATTGAAATAATTTCTCTTAAAATATAATCTTAGAGTGTTATTGATCAGGTGATATATGTAATAGTGGAAATTTGGAGAAGGTGGAATGATTACGACAAATACAAGAATGCCGATGATGCCAACAAACTCCATTTCCCGGAATATTCTAAGGAAGCTGCAAATTTTTTAGTTGAAAAAAGAAGTATAAATGGAATAGGCATTGACACATTAGGCGCTGATTTTGGAATATCAACTGATTTTGCCGTTCATCACATTATAAATGGCGCCGGCAAATATATATTGGAAAATGTAGCTAATCTTGATAAGCTTCCATCCAGAGGAGCAACACTTATAATAGCGCCAATAAAGATTGAAGGAGGTTCAGGCGGACAAGCCAGGATATGGGCAATCTTACCATCGCTTGGAGACTAAGGATTCTAACTGTAATTTAGTATTAGAGATTTAAGATTTTGGAAATAACTTAGAAACAAAAAAGACAAGGAGTATTTCTATGAGAGTCGTAGATAGAAGAAGAGTCTTGCCGGAAGTTACAATCGGCCTTAACAAAGAAGAAACTATTACACTTGCATCTATCTTGAGAAAGAGCGAATTAGAAACAGAATTTTGCTGCGATCTTTTATCAGCAATTGACGAAGTCCTGAAAGATGATGATTTCAAAGAAAGATAAAGCACAACATTTTAAGTATTCTTCCTGATTGTAGCGATGATATATTCAATAGCGAGAGCAGGAAAAGCGGACAATCTGAACCAAAATGGAAATTTACCTGGTTAGGCATGGCGCCGCTCACACAAAAGAGGATGATCCGGAAAGACATCTTAACAAAGACGGCCTTGAACAGTGTCACTTGTCTGGAAGTGCTTTAAGGCGATTAGACACCAAGTTTGATCTCGTAATCAGCAGTCCCAGGGTACGCGCCCGTCAAACGGCAGAAATCATAGCCGAGGAAGTGGGATATCCAAAGAAAGAAATCAAAATCACTGAAACGCTGGAACCTATGGCATCTCCGAAAGATACAATTTCATACCTGAATAACTTTACACGGAAGGAGAATATTATGCTTGCCGGCCACCTGCCTTTACTTGGGAATCTTGCTTCAGAGTTACTGACCGAGAGCACACAAATCTCATTGTATTTTGAAGCCGGTGCAGTCTGTCAAATTGACGTCGACCACCCAATTTCCCATACCGGTATTTTTCGATGGTTCTTAACACCGGAACAACTCAGGTTTATGGCACAGACATGAACATTGGAATCAAATTTGCCATCTCCAACAATATTTTAATAAGATGGCAGAGACAATGAATGTTTTATTTGTCCATGCTTATTGTCCTCGGTAAATCTTCCTTTCATACTTCAAAATAAATTCCTACACAAGACTTATTGCGTAATAATTCCAAAAAAGAGATTATCTAGCCGGGGCATTTAGTCGTTTACACTATCACTATTATAATCTACAATAATGTTAAAATGGATAAAACATTATCAGACATTTTTTGGGTGTTGATATGCGCAGGCTTGGTGTTTCTAATGCAGGCGGGTTTTATGTGCCTGGAATCCGGTTTGACGCGATCAAAGAACAGCATAAACGTCGCCATTAAGAACATTACCGACTTTGGAATCTCTACTATCTTGTTCTGGGCATTTGGCTTTGCGTTGATGTTCGGGACATCCTCTTTTGGATGGATCGGATCAACAGGATTTTTTTTACCACTCGACGAAGGGGCGTGGCCTACTGCCTTCTTCCTTTTTGAGATTATGTTCTGCGCCACTGCTGTCACAATTGTTTCAGGAGCTACAGCGGAGCGAATGCGGTTCAGAAGCTACATCATCGTTTCGATTATACTTTCCGGCCTGATCTATCCGGCCTTTGGCCATTGGGCATGGAATGGCGCTCAACATGGGATATCATCCGGCTGGCTTGGAATGAGAGGCTTTGTAGATTTCGCAGGTTCAACCGTGGTTCACAGCGTAGGGGGATGGGTTTCCCTGGCAGCATTGCTGGTTATTGGTCCTCGCAAAGGCCGCTTCCCACCGGTAGGAACTCACATAAAGATCCATGGCAGCAACCTTCCCTTATCTGTGCTTGGTGTGTTACTGCTATGGATCGGTTGGTTTGGGTTCAATGGCGGCAGCACCCTTGCCTTGAACGAACAAGTTTCCGGTATTATTACAAATACATTTTTAGCCGGCGCCGCTGGTTCTATGGTTACGCTTGCAGTAGGATGGCCGCTTCGACATCGCGCTGATGTAGAACTGCTAATATTCGGGTCTGTAGCAGGCCTGGTAGCCATCACTGCCCCTGCACATGCGGTGAATGCAATATCAGCCATAGCCATCGGAGGAATTGGCGGTATTGTAATGTTAGGCGTAGAATATCTTTTGGAATATTTACACATTGATGATGCGGTAGGCGCAATCCCTGTTCATCTGGGCGCTGGTGTCTGGGGCACACTTGCTGTTGCCATTTTCGGCAAGGCAGAACTCCTGAACACAGGGCTCAACCGTTGGGATCAACTCTTGATCCAGGCAATAGGCGTAGGTGTCTGTTTTT
>JBHHYW010000257.1:0-4658 GCA_046757745.1 Candidatus Scalindua sp. | reverse complement strand
CTGAGCGCAATCTCACTTGATGACAAATGGATTGGACACTTTCTTGATTATGCAGGTGATGAAAGGATATTGGTTAAGGCAGGCAGATTTGGAAAACGCCTGAATACACGTACGTTTGAGCAGGTCCTGTATGAAGCAATTATGGAATCACTTGGTTATAAGAATAATAAAGAACAGTTCAAGCATTTGGGGACTATTGCCTCAATAAATGACATAAAAAGGTTAATACCATCGGATGTCTCTGTACAGGAGAGAAGCCGGAAAATACAGGCGCTATTATTTGGCATGTCTGGACTCTTGCCGAGCCAGATATCCAGATACAAAAGCGCTACAGATAAGCATTCTCTTCAATATATCAATGACGTTGAAGAGATATGGTCAGAAATTAAAGTTGATATCAAAGATAAACCGATGGACGGAGAGTTGTGGAGTTTTAAGTATTCCAGGCCCGGTAACTATCCGACAAGGAGGATTGCTGCGATCAGCCGTCTCCTGGCAGAATATTTTGAAACAGGGATATTTAGAATAATATTAAAGTCTTTTAAGGAGAGAGATAATAGCAAGAGTGACATAGAAGGAACTAAGGTTATCATTAAAAATACAGAGTCTACCTTTTTAGAGCTATATGATGAATACTGGTCCTATTACAATATATTTGGGGGAAGAAGGTTGAAAAGCATGGGAAGATTGATTGGCAAGGAACGGTCTTCCGTCATATTCATTAACATAATTATTCCGGTATTACTGGCATACGCACGAAAAATGAATGATGTGGTACTAGAGGAAAAATTGTTTAAATCTTATAAGATGCATTCAAGATTATCACCTAATAATATTACGAGGTTTATGAACTATAGAATCCTGGGAAAAGATACACAGGAAAAAAAAGTGGTGAATACGGCAAGGCGCCAACAGGGACTCTTGCAGATATTTAAGGATTTTTGTGAAAGCGACGATATTGCATGCAAGAGATGTGTGCTCCTTTTGTCAATTAATTCAATGGCGTAATTAATAATTAATCAACCACTCAAAGACACGGTGATAAGAAAATGAATTTACAAAGTATTAAGTATTTCCTGGTGGGTGTTCTTGGTTCTATTGTTATCAGGCTTTTGTTTAGTACCATGAGTATTAAAGAAATTCCGGATGGTTATTATCAAAATCTCGAGCGTCAGGGTAAATATGCGATATACGCGTTCTGGCATGCACACATGCTGCTTCCGGCTTACGTAGGCAGACAACGTAATGTAAAGGTTTTGATAAGCCAGCATCGTGATGGTGAATATATTGCACAGATTGTTCAGAGGCTGGGTTATGGTGTTGCCAGGGGGTCTACAACCAGGGGAGGTGCAAAGGCGTTGTTAAGGATGATAAAGAAGATAAAAGAGGAGTCGATATCTTTGGCAATAACGCCCGATGGCCCTAAAGGCCCCAGATTTGTTGCTCAATCAGGAGCAATACTATTAGGGCAGAAGACGCAATATCCTATCATTCCGGTAATGATATGTCTGGCAAAGTATTGGGAGCTTCCAAGCTGGGACAGATTTTGCATACCCAAACCTTTTTCTAAGGCGAGAATCTTTTATGGAGATCCTATTATGGTACCGCCTAAACTGGAAAAGTCTGATGTGGAGGAGTACCGGGTATCATTGGAGAGGGCGCTTGTCAAACTGGGGAATGAGGCGGAAAGTATTGTCAAGGAGGTATAGCACAATAAATTCTAAACTACAATGACCAAATGACCAAGCCGAGATTTTCCTAATCTGGCATAGTTCGATGAACTGTACCAGTTTGTTTGGGATTTGTTATTTGATGCTTACCTGTTACTAAACGACTAAAGTATATTAAAAAGCCGCATGATGTCATTCTTTGTAGCATAGATCATAAGTGATATTATTAATGCAAAACCGATGTAGTTTGCAATTGCCATTGTTTTCTCACTTATGGGAGACCCCTTGATCTTTTCAATGCCAAGAAACAGAAGATGTCCACCGTCCAGCACAGGGACTGGTAATATGTTTATCACTGCCAGGTTAATACTGATGATAGCCATGAAATACATGAGCTTGCCAATCCCGGATTTGGCAGATTCATAAGAGGCTTGAGCTATAAGTACAGGGCCTCCTAATGCCTTTGTTGACAATTTCTTAGAAACAAAACCCTGTATGGTCATATAAATCCTTTTGATATTCACAACCGTTTTATGCGTACCTACAACACATGATTTGGCTAGGCCATATTTTCGTATTATCTTTTTTTCTTTGAACTTAATTCCCAGTATGCCTTGTGCGTTTTCCTCGTTTTTCTTGGGTATGATTGTTCTGGTGATCGTTTCATATTTGTGCATCCATGAAATCTCGAATTTTTTACCATGACTGGCGGTAACTAATGTTAAGAGTTGATTCCATTCTGTAATCTTTTTCCCGTCTATTGATCTGATTGTGTCACCGGGCTTTATACCAATTTTTTCTGCAGGAAACCCTTCAACTGTTGAATCTACAATCAAACCGTAGTGAGGGAAGATTCCTTCTGAGAATTCCTTGACTGTTCCTTCACCGGATTTTGTTAATTTTATATATTTTGTGCCATTGCCTCTTGTAACCTGTAATGTGACTATTCCATCCGGTGAATCTTTTATTGCATTTATTAATTCAGTAAAGCCTTCAACATCTTGCGAGTTTACTTTAACTATCTTATCCTCTTTTTGCAGTCCCAGTGAATGTGCCAGGCTGTCCTTCTTTACGCCATTAATCTTTGTTGTAGCACATGAAAGCCCTATCATCCACCTGGAGACAACTGATGGGGTAACCTTCATGTCTATTTTTTTACCATCGCGTAATACTGTGATGTTAATCTCTTTGCCGGGGTTTGCCAGTTCTATTTCCCTGAAATCATTTTCTGTAGCGATCGCCTTTCCATTAACCTCCAGTATTATATCATTAACGTGCAAGTCTGATTTTTGTGCAGGCGTATCTGAGTTCTCGATGGCAAAAATCTTGTGTACTTCCAGAGTAGTTGCCGGTGCTATTCCTATGCGTTGGATACCAACTGTAGGGTCATATCTTGGTATTACATTTACGTCGAATGTTTCATCGTCTCTTTCGATCTCCATGTTAATGCCTTCAGGTGAATTATTAAGCGCTACTGAAATGAAGATGTCTTCAAAATCAGGATCGGAGACACTATCGATTCTGACAATTTTGTCACCCGGTCTTATACCGGCCTCCCAGGCAGGCCCTCCCGGCATTGTGCGTCCTATTTCTGAGGTTACGAAGGGTACTCCAACTCTGAAAGCTACGATAAAGGCAACGAACGCTAGAATCGTATTAAAAGAGACGCCTGCTATAAGTACTGCAGCACGTTGCCATGGCTTTTTAGATATAAATTCCCACTCTTCACCCGTATTCGATTCCTCCCTTTGCTCTCCAGCGAGCTTTACGTAACCGCCTAATGGGATGAGTGAAATCCTGTAATCTGTTTCACCAATTTGTTTTCTGATGATTGCCGGGCCAAACCCGAGTGAGAATGCGTGTACTCTTACACCTATCTTTTTGGCCACTATAAAGTGCCCAAGCTCATGGATAAAAATAAGCAAACCTATACCAATTATTACTAAAACTACATTTGATGACATTCCTATGAAAGGCATTTTTTTGTCTCCTTGCGTGCGTTTTCATCCGCATCCATGATATCCTGCAAAGTGGGATCCTTTATAAAATTGTGCTCTTTCATAACGTGTTCCACTGTTTTTGTGATATCTGTAAATTTAATTTTTCTATCTAGAAAAGCCTGGACAGCTACTTCATTTGCTGCGTTAAGCGTAGCTCCCATAGTACCTCCTTTTTCAACTACCTCGTACCCTAATCTTAATGCCGGGAATTTGTCCATATCAGGCTTTTGAAAGTTAAGACTGCTCAGCTTTGTCAGGTCAAGAGATTCAACATTACCATTTTCTCTGTGAGGGTATGTCAGCGCAAATTGGATAGGCACCTTCATATCAGGTAATCCCATTTGTGCAATGACAGAGCCGTCACAGAACTCTACAAGCGAATGGACTATTGACTCCGGATGTATGACCACCTCAATCTGAGTTGAGTTCAGGCTAAAAAGCCATTTTGCTTCAATTACTTCAAGCGCTTTATTCATCAATGTTGCAGAATCAATAGTTATCTTTTGTCCCATTTTCCATGTTGGATGATTGAGAGCCTCTTCTTTTGTTACTTCCGACAGCTTCTCTTTTGGAAGATTATAAAACGGTCCTCCGGAGGCCGTAATTATAATCTTTTTTACCTCATCACGGTGTCCTGCTCTTAATGCCTGTAGTACTGCGCTATGTTCACTATCGATGGGAACAATGCTTGCACCATTTTTCTTCGCCATTGAGATAATCAACCCGCCCGCCATGACTAATGCTTCCTTGTTTGCAAGGGCGAGTGTTTTTCCGCTCTTGACGACCTCAACTGCCGCTGGAAGTCCTGCACCACCAACTATAGCCGAAATAACTATATCTACATCGTCCTTTGAAACCATTTCCCTTACGCTGTCTGCACCTGTATGGATTTGTACCGAATTTGCTGAAAGATTTTTTTTAAGTGAATCAATCCATCTTTCATCCGCAAGGGAAACACTTTCAGGCTTAAACTCATTAACCTGTTTTG
>JBHHYW010000256.1:0-4659 GCA_046757745.1 Candidatus Scalindua sp. | reverse complement strand
CTGGTGGGACAGGCTTCTTGGTACTTACAAAGCTCAACCGGAAGACAACCACCTGGAAATGACTATTGGCCTCAATCAATTCAGGGAATCCAGATATCTCAGATTCCATTGGCTCCTTATTCAACCTTTTATCGGCAAAGTGGGAGAATATACAATTAGAAAGCGGTATTAAGAACATAGCTATGCAATTTGATTAATGAAAAGCATGGAACCACAGATTTCGCAGATTACACCGATTTTTAAATTTTTTTTAAAATATTTTCTTGAAAACATAAATTTATAGATTCATCCTGTTAGATAAATATTCTAGAATTACAATAACCATTCTCAAAGGAATATATGTATCATTATATGTTCTAAAAAGTATAGAGCCTCATATCTTACAGGGTAAACAACAAAAAAATCTGAGAAATCAGTGAAATCTGTGGTTGCTTTTGGTTGGAGTGATTGGTGGATTCGATCCGCTTCCCCGGACAAAAAACGCCGAGGACTTTAATCCACCCTACTAATCTTTATCTCCCACAATTTTTCAGCAAGCATTTCAATATAGTCCCTGCCTCTTTTACCATTTTCCAGCACATCAAGCCATCGCGGAGGAATACCGCTATTCCCGTGATAGGCACCGCTTATGGCACCTGTCATAGCGCCTATGGTATCGGTGTCACCTCCGAGCGATACCGCATATGAGACAGAATCCTCGAAGTCATGACTGTGGGAAATGAATGAGTAGATGGCTGTCGGGACAGAATTTGGAGCGCTGCTGTCGTTACCTAACCTTTTGATTACTTCGGCCTTATCAGGCTCGCATTCTAAAAGCTCTTTTATATGCTTCAGCTTGGCATTGTAAAGCTTGCCTTCCCCTGAAACAAACCTGATCAAATCCGAGACAAATGATTGTCTGTCAAGTTCTCCTGATGGATCGGAATTGATTGCTTTAGCTACGACAAACGCCTGCAGTGCTGCTCCCTCCTTACCATACGGATGAGTATGTGTAATACTGCTGGACTCATAAGCTATCTTACGAAGATCATCGGGTTTGTCATAATAAAATGCTCCAATTGGGGCTATTCGCATAGATGATCCATTGCCAAACGATCCGCCTCCAAACACCCTTTCTCCGGCAAAGTTCCAGTCAATACCTTCTTTTATAAGGGAAAGAGCTCTTACTGTACCACCTCCATACCCCCTTTCAGGATTATATAATCTTACAAACCTGTCCGCCATGTCCCTGCCGTTGAACCTTTTGCATTCTACCAGTGATTCTGCAGTTCCAATCATCATCTCAGTATCATCTGTATACGTCCCTGCTCCCATCCTTGCATCAAGCATTTCTCTTAACTCACCATAGTCCACCTCTATTGTTTTACAATCATATCCTTCTACAGGCATTCCCAGCGCATCTCCAACATGAGTACCAAGCATGCAGCCAATAAACTTGTCTTTTAATTCTATACTATTCAATCATTGCCTCCTTCTACCGCCCAGATCTTTTTGTTCTTCAGAGCCAATCTTTGCCTCTCGTTTTTTAGGCCTGAAGTAGAACTTTAGAGGTATTTCGCTAAAAGGAAGATTATCCCGCAATTGGTTTGACAGGTACCGTTCATAGTCTGTATCAAAAAGTCTTTTGTCGTTGACAAACAATACGAAGGTCGGCGGACAAACCGATACCTGTGTAGCATAATAAACCTTTGATATTTTAGATTTCCTCCTTGTTGGACGATGACGTGTAAAAGCGTGTTCGAGGACACTGTTAAGTTCTGCTGTAGAAATCCGCGTATTAGCCTGCTTATATAATTCCTGTGCCAGCTCAATAGTCTCGATTATGTTTTCACCGCTGAATGAGCTTATAAATGACAAAGGGGCAAAATGCAGCCCGGGTAAACGGGCATGGACATATTTAATAAATTTCTCGATTTCGACTTCTTCTGCAAGGTCCCATTTGCTTACAACCAACAAACAGGGCTTAAATTGGGTTTTGATATAATCACCGATTTTCTTGTCTACCTGAGATATCTCCCTGGGTGCATCGATCAACAATATCACAACGTCGGCGCGACGGATAGATCTCTCTACTCTGGCCATACCATAAAATTCTATAGAACCCTGAATTTGCTTCTTCTTTCTTATTCCAGCAGTATCAATTGCAATAAATTCCTTCCCATCTATTTCAAATTTCACATCAACAGAATCTCTTGTGGTACCGGGAATCTCACTGACGATAACCCTTTCTTCTTGAGCAAGCGTATTTATTAATGTAGATTTTCCCGCATTCCGCTTCCCAACAATAGCAATCTTCATTAACGAATCAGTTTTCGCAGACTTTGTATCTATTTCAGAAAAAGTAGAAACAATCCTGTCCAGAAGATCCACCCTGCCGTATCTTTGCAATGCAGAAACAGGTAAAGGTTCTCCCATGCCCAGTTTGAAGAACTCTGCTGCCTGTAGATCAAATTTTGCGTCGTCACACTTATTAACAACGAGAAGGAGTGGTTTCTTGACTTTTCGCAGTCTCTCTGCTACCTCAACATCTAATGGTGTGATCCCTTCACGGACATCAACAACGAAGAGAATCAGGTTTGCCTTTTGAAGCGCTATTTCTATCTGAACCTCTACCTCTTGAGCAATATCTTCAATATCAGTTATACCTATGCCGCCTGTATCAATAAGCTCAAACAGGTTTTCTTCGTGTTCAATCTCTATGGACACTCTGTCTCTGGTAACGCCGCTCATTGAATCAACAATTGAAATGCGCTTTTTGGCTAAGCAATTCAGGAGAGAAGACTTACCAACATTAGGCCTTCCTACGATGGTTACTATGGGAAGAAACATTACCTGGGCCTAAACATTATTATGATAAATCTAATAGATTTGATAAACATCTTGTAGAATACTGGATAATTTCCGAATAAGTTTCAAAGCAATCTATACACTTATACCATTGATCCTCTTCACACTTATTATGTCACATAAAGGGAGCGCTTAACTACATATCATTTAACAAGACAAATTGTTTTATTCAGGTTTTTCAGACGATGATCCATTGCCACCAGATGATTCATCTGATGGTTTTTTTTCATCAACATTTGGCTCCTCAGGCCCAGGACCCGGTTCTGGCTCAGGCTTTACAGGTGCCTTTACTTCTGCTGTTTTCTCTTCTTTCGCACCAGGGGTCTCAACACCTTCATCATTTTCCTTTGTTTCTGGCACTACCTCCTCTTTTTCTTCTATGTATACATCAAACAATTCTGTGCCATCAACATCCTTTCTCAAGAGTAAATAAGCAATAGTACTTGCAGAACCTGCAAACGCAACTACTATACTTCCAACAGCCACCTTAACCAAAACTATATACAACATCAACATTAAGGCAGCAAACTTCATAGATATAGTACCAAGTGCTCCAGTTGATGTACCGCTATCACTCAATCCGGCTATAAATACCCTTATAGTGTCGAATTTGTCTCCCATACCTATTCCAACGGTACAGTAGGTAGTCTTCATAACCAGACAAGCAACAAGGCTTGTAAAGGAAATCAGGATAAGACCGCATACTAAAATACAGATCAATAATGATAGAAAATGTGCGGGCCTTGAAAGCACATAACTATATGCACGGCTCATTGCATCAAAAGTGTCAGAACCCTCAGCACTTATAGTAGGATACATAAGGAAGAATCCTATGATGCCAATAACACCGATGAAAACAATTAGAAATCCCGAAAGAATAGCCAACGGAAAGCCGATTGCGACGGCAATCTCACCTGCAATCTGAATTTTACCTAGAAGACCTCCAATAACATTGCATGCAATAAAGAATAATACCCCCAGAACAGGTGTAAGAGGACACCAAAAATATGACCAAAACCTTTTTACAGAAAAAACAAGTGAATCTTTGATTCCTAGTTTCTCACCTTTAGCAAATTCAACAGCCGCCAGGCGAGTAATAGAACCGGCAAATACTGACCAAATTACTAATAATCCCAAAACCAAAACAACAAGGACAGCATACTCTCCCCAGTCAACAGTTTGTATTGAAGAAAAAAGAGTCCGAATTAAACCGCACAAGCCAAGTCTTGGTGAAATCAGAAAGCCGGTGATCAATTCAAATGGGCTGATAGCAACTAACTTGTAAGTAGAAGCAAGGGCGAGAATCACTAATACCCAGATTACACTGAGGATAATACCAAAAACCGCTAAAAACAGCTTGTTAAAATCAAGCGTCATCTTAAAACCACGCAGCACATCCTGTAAATCCTGTAAAATTGGCGGCATTTGTCACCCCTTTCTTAAAATTTATTGTAAGAAACGGAATTAATTGAACTTATTATATATAATTATCTAATATTTCAAGGAAAAAATACATGATGTATGACCATCAAGGATAAGCTTACTTATTTTACCAAAAATGTACATGGAATAAATTTACAAATGGAGCATCGTTGTAAGCTACAAATAATGAAACTTATGGAGTTTCTTAGAAAAATCTTGAGTCCTCTACACCTTACGTATTATCATTCTCAGGTTGATCAGTCGTAGTGGGTTCCTCTATACGCCTTTCTCCATCAAACCATAGCCCTAAGTCTACCAGCTTGCACCGTTCACTGCAAAAAGGAAATGTCGGTATGTCACTTATAACATTATAGATAAGTTCTTTGCCAC
>JBHHYW010000255.1:0-4706 GCA_046757745.1 Candidatus Scalindua sp. | reverse complement strand
GCTTCAGATAATAAGAGGATTGGAGATCAGATAAAAATAGAAAAATTATAGTTTTTAAAACTATGGTTTCTTGTGGTCGGCTCCATTTTTCCTGTTAGACACGTTTTGAATAATCCCAAAGCGTTTCGGGTGCTATATCAATATTTCCCGACTATACTACTGTACCATATGCAACCGTTGCTTTCATAAATAATGGCAAATGTTTAAGCTTCGTAAACGGTTTTTTCCCTAAGTATGGATTCATATCAAACAACCGTTTTTCATGATTTTCTAAAACAAGCAGTAGCATATTATCCTTTTGTGGTTCAACGCTGATAACATCCAATAATATTTCCATAAAACCCTCCAAAATTACTGTAAAGGGGCTATGCGAAAAGGTTCTTCGCCAGCCACCGCTAGTTCCCAGTCAGCCATAAGTTCATCTTTATGTATGTCAATCCATGCCAAAACCATTCGTAGTTGTTTTGGAGGAAATTTTCCAGCAAGCGCTGTTCCATCTTCGATTGAATTAGTAGATTCTAAAATCTGCGGAGAATATCGACAAAACCCGCTCTTCTAAGCGGCGCTTTTCAAACAAATCTCAAACTCAAGCTTTAAAAGAGAAGCAACTTTATAGAGTTGAGTAAGATTCTTATTGAGGATGTTGGGATTAAGAAGCCTTTGAATTTGATTGTCAGAGGTAGCAAGCTGTTGAGCTAAATATTTTTTAGATATTCTTTTCTTTTCAAGCTCCTCCTTTATTTGTGCAATAATATGTTCAATATGATTTTGAAGCATGTACTCCGGATCCTTAATAATATCTAATGGTTGGTCATAAGGCATATAATCAATAGTTCCATCATCAAGCATAATACCTATACTCTTTCCCCTGGTTTCCTTATCAATCCATAATTTCTCAATATTTTGCTTGATACCCAGGTGTCCGTAATGGATACTCACTGTTTTCCCGGAAGCGTAGGAAATATCAATTTGTTTTTTCTTATTGGAGAATTTAGCTGATTTAAAAGTAGAAGTCCTCATATTCTTCCTTCCTTGATAAGTTCCATCAAAATTTTCTTGAGTTTTCTGTTCATTTGTCCATTTAATACTTTAAAACCTGGCAATGCGATTTTTGCTATCTCTTTTCCGTCCTTGTAAACATGTACATGTTTAGGCAAATGGTCACCCAGCCACCATTCAATGAGGTATCCACCCCTTTTCTCTCGACCCATTTTCACATCCTACTAAATATAGTAGCATAAATCAATGGCTAAAATCTGCGACTCAGTCGGGAGGCAGATCTGCCTTTGGCACGACTTCTCAAAAGAGAGGTGATATCGATCATCTGTCAACAGCAACTTCCTCACATGAGAATTCAGATCATCTTGCATTTTCTTTCGTATGCTCTATTGTCATATTTACTAAATCACCTTTTTCATCCAGGTCTACATAAACATTTTCGCTTATCTCTTTTGTAACTTTTACTTCTTTGCCGGTAAATTCAACATGGGCCGTGTCAGTATCAGAAAAATATTTTACTTTCATTTTTATTATTCCTCCTCGAAATCTCTATCAAAAAACGCATTATGAACAGTCTTGCCATCTTCTAACAATATAATTCTTAAATATTTATTCACTTCATTAATTTTACTCCACTTTTTTACTCTACCGTCTGATTGGATTTCCTCCTTTATGGGGTTTTTCATTACAAATTTAATCCACTCATCTTGTATACATGAACGGTCAGGTCACTTTCGCGTACATTTGAAATACCATGTAGTTTTCATACTTGAAAGCCTTGGAATATTTTATTTGCTGCCAAACGTAAAATTAATTTGCTGAAGCCTGGTGGTCATGATAGCAAAAAAGGCCGCATAATGGAAACCTGGAAAATTAGAGAAGATAACAGCCTTAATAGATACTACTGCAGAAGAATGGAAAGAATACATTGATTTAGGCGAAAACGAAGAAGGAGTTGAAGATATAAGAAAACGTACATTATTGGGACGTCCATTGGGAACAAAAGATTTTATCTCAAAGTTAGCCAAAAGAATAGGAATGGTGTTAAGTGTATTACCAAGAGGCAGGCCTAAGAAGAAAAGCACAAACAAATAGTGTCTGTCCCTAAATAAATTTTCCTAATTACAAGATACGTTCAATAAAGCACTCGTTTTTCTAAGTTGTAGCATAGTAGTTGACAGTGTGTCAAATAATGGTACAATCCAGATAATGATTAAGAGTTTCAAGCACAAGGGGCTTGCCGAGTTGTTTGAGCAAGGTCGTACACGACGGATTCAACAGAATTTACAATCACGTTGTTTAAGACGCTTGGATGCTTTGGATCAAACAGAGTCTTTGAAAGACTTAAATGTACCCGGTTTTAATTTTCATGGCCTTCATGGCACACCTAAACGTTACACTATTCACGTTAACGGACCAAGGTGTATCACCTTTGAGTGGAAGGAAGGTGAAGCGCTGAGGGTTAATCTTGAACAATATCATTGAGGTAAAATCATGAGAGAGTATTCCGTTAAACGTCCAATAAAACGTCCGCCAACTCATCCAGGTGAGATTTTGTGTAAAGATGTGATTCCAAAGCTTGGGATATCAGTCAGCGAAGCAGCCAGGCGGCTGGGCATATCCCGACAGCAGTTACACCGCATCTTGTCCTGTACTCAACCAATCACAACTGAGATGGCGCTCAGGATTGGCAGATTTACTGGTAACGGGCCAGGGCTATGGCTGCGCATGCAGCAGGCATATGATTTGTGGTATGCTGAAGAGCAGATGAAAGACGAGCTGTCCAGGATAGAGCCTGTTACATCAGTTTGAACTGTGTGATTATGCCTGATCCTGGTCCTTGACTGCATTGTGACGGTGTAATCTGTCCGACCTGCCCGACTACGCCATTCAGGCGGGCGATTAGTTTGGCAGGTCTCTATTTAGCCTCTGTTTTTACTGGTTTTTGGGCAGGTTGTGTTAGAACATTGTTAAGCAAGTCTTCAGTTTTGGATTCGACCCTGCCTGTGCGATGCACGCAGACAGGTAGTTTTACTTTGGTATATTTTATGGGGCGTCTCACAGTATCCAGCGCTACTCCGGCCCTTAGAGCCTGTATAACACCAACAGCTTCTAAGTAATTTTCTACTATAAACAACTTCCCGGGTAAGAATGGAAGTTCACTTAAATTATTCTTCATCCTGTTTTTGTTTTCTTCGACTGCTATCACCGGAATGCCTTGTTCCATAGCAGCCAATGTTGAGAAGATATGAGGAGATAAATATATAGTTAAACATATAAGGGTGGATTAAGCGGAGCGAATCCACCAACTACTCTAAAACCGGTTTAGTTTTTGGCTTTTCCCCGTCCCCGCCCGAACGACGCAGTCGGGCAGGCGAATGGTCTGATGGCCGGGCGGGAAAAAACCAAATCTTGGTTGCCTGCCCGACATGTCGTTCAGGTGGGCAGTTATCCCCGGACTGGAAAGCGCCGGGGACATTACTCTGGGAAAAATTGGTTTTGGAATTTCTCCGAAAACTATTTTGGGATATGTATAAAAATAGAAAAATTATAGTTTTTAAGACTATAAACAATGGTCGCTGTCCCTAATTTCTGTATATCTCAAAGTGTTAATTCCTGGAATTTTTGTTATTGATAGTTAACGATACATATTGTATTGTATTATACTCACGTATATTGAAGCAGAAAATACGATGATGGACAATGTGAATCAATATCTTGATAAAGGAAAGTGAAAAATACGCATGTCAATATGTCACAACAAAACTCCTTTAAATAACCCTCTATCATAAAATCGCATAATAAAATAATCACATTTTCTATTGGTAAAATTTATGGCTAAATCAAGTAACGGGAAAAAGAAAGTTCCTAAAAAAATAACTTTTCATTATACAAAAACCCCTTCATATCGCTCTTACCATGCAGATGGGATATTTGGCGGTTTAACCCCAAGAGGAAAGATATACTGTGAACTTTTTATTGACCGAAATCCCACACCAAAAACAGCGGTTCATGAACTATCAGAAGATGGATATCTTAGTGGAAAACCAATAAAGAAAACTGGCAAAGATGGAGTTATTAGAGAGGTTGAATGCGGTATAATATTTGATATTGATACTGCTACAACCTTTAAAGAATGGCTTGAGAGCAAAATAGAGCAATATAATAAAGATCTTAAATCATCTAAAAAAGGGGGGAAATAATGGTTGCTTTTACCGTTTACCCATCAACTACTACTAAACAAAAGTTTACAGAATATGCTGCTTCATCGTCTCCTGTAAATTTAAAAGACCGTAAATTTCTTTTTCCTGATAAAACTGCACAATCAAGTAGACTTAATTATGTTTATGAAGAAAGCACCTATGGACAAGAGCGTGAAATTATCTACCAAACTACAATAGATGCTTTAATTAATTTCAATTATACCCTTAAAAAACCAATTAAAGTAAAAATTATCAAAAGTACAAGTGGTGTTATTGGTGATATTGAAGAGCTAGAATTATATAGCTTTGGAGAAAATGAGTTTGAAGTATTAAGGGAATTAAATGAAGAATTAGTATCTTTATTTGAGGATTTAATTGAAATGGAAGACAAAAATTTAGGGAAGCATCCTAAAAAATGGAAATCTATATTAAATCAGTATATTAAAAGAATTAAATGAGGATAAAAAGCTATAAAGAAAAAGAGATTAGAAATGCAATTTTAAA